>JAOZMR010000146.1 GCA_029934215.1 Pontiellaceae bacterium
AATTACAGTCTACCGCTCTGCGCTCTCTCGTGGCTAACATTCTTCCGCGCAGGAACGGTTTCAGCCCCGATTCACCCAAAGAACGAGGCTGGAAGCGCTCGTCTACGTTTTATGAAAACCTTCTATTTTCCTGGGTTTGGAACACTTTTCTCCCAATCGGAAATCGGAAGTCTTCAATCGGCAATGCCCAAAACCACAAACGCTACAGCGCAAAGATGCGATACTGCGAGGATCCAAGAGTATAAATAACATAGCGAGTGATGTCGTATTTCGGGAAATCCTTCAATATCTCGTTGGAGTATTTTGTAACCTGATCCACATCTTCATCGCGTGGTCTCTTGAGCTCCATAATCTTTAATCGCGTCCCCTCTGCGGTGCTGAAGTGCTTAAACTCCGCAACTTGTTTGATGTTTTTATATTTCGTATGCGGCTTGCCGAGAAGCTCCCAATCGCTTCGCCCACAAGGATAGTTGACTTCAATATTAAATACGAAGTCGAGGGATAGATGACGTCGGCACAGCTCATAAAACGTAGTGCGGAAGAAGTTCTCATTCGCCTTATCAAATGCCTGTGCGGGGATCTGCCCAATATAACGTTTCCAATATCCGGAAAAAAGCTTCGTGAGATCAAGATCTTTACGGAACGCTCGAAAATATTCTTCGTAACCGCCGGAGACATTGTAATGTTCCGCTTCATTATAATATTCGGTGAATATTGTGCGCATCGTCTGGTTCGGAACAACCATTGTATCGGTATCTTTAATCGTAAGCATTCCAAGATAGAATAGGCTGATCGGGAAAAATTCTTTCTCGAAAAATGTGTCTAAATTAAACTTGGATCGAATGTTGCTTCTTTCGTAAGGCAGTTCTCCGGCAATCGCAACGGCTTCGAGCAGTTCGGAGGTATCATTCTCATAGCGCGTCAATCGGCGGATCCATCGGATATCTGTTTTCAGATTAGGGTCAATGAAATCCTCAGTAAATTCGCCTTCCTCGGTGAACTGACGAACAAAATAAGTGAGAATTGTGGAGTTATAAAGCGGCTCGGATCCGATCGAAAATTGGTATCCGTCATAATAATTTTTCAGAAGAACACGAAGCGATGCAATCAGGTCGCATTCATACCCGTAACCTACGCGCACCATATCAAGATAATCGTCAACCTCTGCCTGCGTGAAACCAAGCATGTTTACGAATTTTTTCCGTAACGTAATGATTTCAGCAATATTAAAACCACTGGTCAGATCGTCGATAGTCACTGGGAGAACTCCCGTGATATAAACGTGCCGAACCGACCGGCTCTCAGTTCCTGCCTTGATCGCTTTAAAGAAAGTACGCAAAAACGAATCCCCAGTAGTCAATTCTTTATATAGCCCGTCCTGATGAGTCGTAATGAGCTGATTTGTGAAGTTATCATATTCGTCGATGATGATGTAAAGGTTCGGGAGATTATATTCTTTAATGTGATCAACAATTTTTTCAAGCTGATCAGATGCATTCTTATATGTTCGGTCGAACTCCTGAAAATATTCCTTGTATTGAGTTAGAAAAATACTCGTCGCCCCCTTACAAATACTATCGAAACTCTCCTCGATTTTCTTGCCATCATCACTCACCGACACAACTGAAAAATTAAACCGCAGCACTAGTAGAGAATTTTTCTCTGGCGTTGGATTTTCACCGATATAGGTTCCGCCGAAAAGCTCTTCGAAACGATCTTTCCGTCCTATGTCGTAATAGCACTCCAAAATAGAACACCAAAGCGTTTTACCGAATCGGCGCGGACGTAAATAGACAGGCGCTTTGTATTCTTCGAGCGTTTCTATATATTTTGTTTTATCGACAAAATAGCAGTTGCGCTCGCGGATTTCTTCAAAATTGGCAATCGCGTACGGGATTCGTTTTTTTACACTTAAATCAGGTTTCATACAAAAACACTATTGCAAACACGGTGGATTTGAAAGCGCAAAGATGGGGGAGTTTGGGAGGGAGTGGTGGAGAATTGGAGTGATGGAGTGTTGGGGGGAGAAAGGGGAAATTGGAGTTTTGGAGTGGTAGCTCCATTCTTCCAGCTCGGATGTTCCTGTCACCTTTTTAATGGATTCCTACCCTGACACCTTTTTCTGATACCTTTCCACGTATTCGCAAAATGCAGGACGGGTTTTGTTGGATTTGCTTTACAGTTTTCATGAATCCGTTACATATAAAAGCGTTTCGGGGTGGAATGTAACTAAAAAAGGGTCATGAGGAGAAAACGAAAACAGTGTGATGATGCCGAGATGGATGTGTCGATGACGCCGATGATCGATGTTGTTTTCCAATTGTTGATCTATTTTCTGGTGACATTTACAACGCCTGATGTTTTGGCGCATCTCGATTTTTCGCGCCCTGCACCGGATGAAACTCAGACGGAACAACGTACGCCGCCGAAAATGATTCGGGTCAATATTTATGAGGATGGATTCAGCCTGAATGGTCGAGCGGTGACGCGAAATGAAGTGCATTCGATTTTGAAGCGTCTGGCGAGCTTTAGCAGATCGCAGTCGGTTCTTATTGCTTGCGCAGCGGGTTCGGCGCATGCAAAACTGGTCGATGTTCTCGATATCTGCGCAGAATGCGGCTTGACGAAGCTCTCGGTCGTGAGTGCAGAATGAGTTAAACTAGATGCGACAAACTCCTATCAGAAAATGTATCGACCGATTCGGCGGCGCCGCTGTATCGATCGGGATTCATGCGCTCGTTATTATTGTTCTGGTGAATGTGGTGGTTTTCCAAACCTTGGAAACTGGACGCGAGGTTGAGGTGACGGTGGTCGAGACCGATGAAAGCCCAGAGCTTGAACAGGAGTTGCAGAAGCTCGATGAGCTGCCGCCAGACGAGAATCTGCTTGTCCCCGATGTTCCGGAGGCTCTGCCTGATACACAGCCCGATGATTTTTCTAACGATGCAATGGATCTTGCTGGACTGACGGTGAATGCAGCCGATTCGCCGCTTGTGATGAAGGGGCTGTTTGCGGGGCGCACCGATGCCGCACGCGCGAGCCAGCTAAAAAGGTTTGGTGGCGGCTACGGCGAGCAGGTGGAGGCATCGGTCGTGCTCGGGCTTGAGTGGCTTGCGGCACAACAACGCTTAAATGGGAGATGGGGCGAATCGTGGAAGTCTACGCTTAAAAACCGTCAGCGAGAGGTGCGTTTGACATCTCTTTGTTTGCTCGCATTTTTGGCGCACGGGGAAACACCGCAATCGGTCGAATTTGGAGATACCGTCGAGCGGGCCATCGAGTATTTGCGCGCTCAGCAAAACCCTGAAACGGGGTTATTTGTTCCTTTATCTGAAAAACGTCCAGTGAAGGGCGGCGAGGATCTCGGCGTTTATGCTCACGCGCAGGCGACGTATGCGCTCGCTGAAGCCTACGCGCTAACGCGTGCCCCCGCACTTAAACGTCCGGTCGAGCGCGGACTCCGGATCATCATCGATGGCCAGCTCGAAACAGGCGCGTGGGGCAACTGGTACGAGCAAAATATTTCTGACACGTCTGCGACCAGTTGGCAGATCCAAGCATTCAAAGCCGCAGCGGCGGCTGGCATTCGCATGGAGGGGCTCGATGCGGCGATAAAGCGGGCGGAGTCTGGCATCGCCTACCTTTATAAAGGGGGAGGTGTTTGGTACTACCGCTACGGCAGCGCACTCAAAACCCCGCGCAGCGGAGGGCCGATCATGAGCGGAGCAATGGTGTTGAGTTTGCAACTCCTCGGGTTAAAAAACAATCCGATGGTCATGGCGGGTCTTCGCTATATGAACGACTTTGGCGTCACCCAATGGGAAAAAGCCTGGGCCAATCCAATCAATAAAAGCCTGCCCGCGACATACGAATGGTACTACAACACGCAGGCTGTTTTCCAGCGCGGCGGATCGCGGTGGAAAACATGGAACGCCGAATTCGCGCCGATGCTCATCGGGAACCAAACACCCGAAGGATGGTGGCGCGGTCCAGAGCAAAAGAAGGGAGAGGAAACGCTTTACTCCACCAGCCTCTGCACGCTCGCACTTCAGGTTTATTACCGTATCCTCCCAACCTTCCAAGCCTTGGACGTTAAACCGCCAAAGGTCAAATTCGACGACGACGTCATCATTACAATCCGAACCCCCGACAAAACCCATTGAAAAGGCAGTATAACAACCGAAAAAATGGAGAGAAACTATCCAACTGCCGTTTTTAGGGTTATTCTGTTTGCCCCATAGCTTTACATCGATAAACTCTCGCGCATGAGGATTGTTGGAGTTTTCGATTAACCAAGAACATAACCAGAAGGGTTTGCATGAACGTACCTTTTTTAGATTTAAGAATTCAAACAGCGGAAGTCGAAGCCGAAGTGATGGCAGGCGTACAAGACCTACTAAAACGCGGGGACTTTGTCCTCGGAGATGGCGTAGCTCGCTTCGAAGCGGAGTTTGCCGCTTTTTGTGAATGCGACCACTCAATCGGCGTGGCATCCGGCTTTGATGCACTGAAGCTGATTTTTCGTGCCATGGATATTGGACCCGGGGATGAAGTGATTACGACGTCGCACACATTTATCGCTACGGCGCTGGCGATCTCCTCGGTCGGTGCATCCCCAGTTCTTATCGAAGTGGATCCCGATACCTACACAATGGATCCTTCCAAAATCGAGGCGGCACTCACAGAACGAACAAAGGCGATCTTACCAGTCCATCTCTATGGACAACCCGCAGAAATGGTTCCACTGCTTGAACTCGCAAAAAAGCACGGACTCAAACTTATAGAGGATGCATGTCAGGCGCACGGCGCACGCAGTGACGGTCGCCGAGCTGGATCGATTGGCGATGCCGCAGCCTTCAGTTTTTATCCTGGGAAAAACTTGGGCGCATTTGGCGACGGCGGCGCTGTGACGACAAACGATGCAACGCTCGCCGAACGAATTCGTACGCTTCGCAATTACGGGTCGGCACAAAAATACTTTCACGATGAATTAGGCGAAAACAGTCGCCTCGATACAATTCAGGCACTCGTACTGAGTGAAAAACTGAAAAAATTAGAGGGCTGGAACATCGAACGCCGCGCCGCTGCCGAGCAATACACAAAACAGCTTTGCGGCGTGGGCGACATTAAAACGCCAACAACCCGAAAAGGCGCAGAACCCGTATTTCATCTCTACGTAATCCAGACGAAACGCCGCGACGAATTGCAAGAACACCTAAAGGCCCAGGGAATCGACTCCCTAATTCACTACCCCGTTCCGGTTCACCTGCAAAAAGCGTACTCTTCCAAAGGTTGGAAAAAGGGCGACTTCCCGCAGACCGAACAACTGGCAGGAAACATACTGTCTCTTCCTGTTTTCCCTGGGATAACGGACGCACAAATTGAAACCGTATGTGAATCCATTCGGCAGTTTTATGAGAAAAACGTAGAAACAGGGCAAGCGCAGCTAAATTTTTAATAAAACCTCCACAGCATGAAAAAAAGAAAACAAACGTTCTGGATGCGGTTTGCTCTGAACTGCGCAGCATTATGTGTCAGCGATTCGCTCGTGCTTTTCATGGGCCTTATTCTTGGGAATTGGATCATCTATCTAATCCACGGGATTCCCATTTCCGTCCACTACGCGCTAGCGCTCGTGCCGGTATGGTGTGTGGGCGCGGTGATCGCGCGAGTTTCTCCGGCCTGGGGAATCGGCGCGGTCGAGGAGTTGCGCCGCATACAACTGCTTTTATTGGTGGTATTCGGGGTTGCCGGGATTGTTGTGTTCATGGGGCAAGGCGCCGTACTTCCCAGCCGAATCGTATACGGCGTCTCATACCTGTTTGGCGCAACGCTCATACCGCTAGCACGAATTCCGGTCAAAAAAGCACTACTTAAAATGGGGCAATGGGGCTGTCGAACGGTAGTATATGGAAATCCGGCACAGGTTTCGGTTGTAATAGACGACTTCAAGGCAAACCCATTTCTTGGATACGTGCCGTATTGCATCTGCTCTGACGAACTGCCGATTGGAGACACCATTTGCGGCGTTTCTGTTTGCGGAACATGCGCGGACTTTTGTGACGAAACCTTTGTCGCGATTGTTCCGGTTGCGCTCGCAGAAAACCTATCGGTTGCTAAAAGCTTTGATCGGATTTTCTCGAGCTATCATCGCGTCGTACTCTTGCCAGAGATAAAAGAAGACATCTTTCTCTGGGCGCTACCCCGAACACTGGGAAGCCTAATAGGGCTAGAGATCACGAGCAATCTCCTCAATCCGTTGGCTCGATTCATCAAACGATCCGTCGACCTGCTTCTTGTGCTGATCACGACTCCTTTTTGGATACCACTATTTACGCTTCTGGCTCTATGCGTATTTCTAGCAGACCGCAAAAACCCGTTTTTCGTCCAAAAAAGAGTCGGCAAATCGGGACATCTATTTAAACCAATCAAATTCAGAACCATGGTGTACGATGCAGAAAAAGTTCTCAAAACCGCCCTGCAAAACGACACATCCCTACAAAAAGAATGGAAAAAAAATTGCAAGCTACGCAACGATCCGCGAGTGACACAAATTGGAAAACTACTACGGAGAACATCGCTCGATGAACTCCCGCAAGTGCTCAACGTACTACTTGGGCAGATGTCACTCGTCGGACCGCGCCCGCTTCCGGACTATCACCACGAACAGCTTGCTGAAGCGGCGCGAGCCCCGCGCGGACGCGTGCGCCCCGGCATTACAGGGCTATGGCAGATTTCTGGACGAAGCGACTCGGGAACCGCCGGCATGGAAAAATGGGACACCTACTACGTCCGAAACTGGTCCCTTTGGTTAGACATAATCATACTTGCACGAACATCTCTCACCGTCGCAAAAGGAACCGGCGCATATTAAGATGGCTTAGCCAGAATGCGGGCGGTCTTGAATTTGCAACACGAACGGGGCCAAAAAGATCAGAATTGAACCAGAAACCAGCCCTCATACAAAACGCTGATTTCTGGGTTTTGCCTCGAAACTTGAATGTCGCCACTTTTACTCGTTATTTCTCCAGACAACTGCAAGTCTTTT
>JAOZMR010000147.1 GCA_029934215.1 Pontiellaceae bacterium
CTCGTCCGGATCTGTGGGGGAGCCCTTCAGGCAACTGGGGGCTCTACCCGGAAATGGGACTAAAACAGATTAGAGTTAAGCCGAAAACTCGTGTGATTCGTCCTAAATCCCTCTCCTCTTTGCGTTCTCTCGTAGCTGAAAATCTTCCAATGTTTGGATGTTTCTGCGCTCCTGAGGCTTTTTCTTTTGGTTATTTTTGCTGAAGTATGCGGAGCATTCTTCGTAGCGGCTCGGTTGCGCCCCAGAGGAGTTGGTCGCCAACGGTGAATGCGCTGAGGTATTTGGGCCCCATTTTCATTTTGCGTAGGCGTCCGACTGGGATGTTGAGGGTTCCGGATATTGCGGCGGGGGTTAGGCGTTCGAGGGTCTCTTTTTTGTTGTTGCTGATGATGTCTACCCATTGGTTGTCGTTGCGGAGGATCTCGGTGATCTCTTTAATCGATAGGTCTTGGGTGAGTTTGATGGTTAGGGCTTGCGAGTGGGATCGCATGGCGCCAATCCGTACGCATATGCCGTCGATGGGAATGTGCGGTTCGTTCTGTAGAATTTTGTTGGTCTCTACGAAGCCTTTCCATTCCTCTTTTGTTTGACCTGCGTCTACGATTTTATCGATCCACGGTATGAGGGAGCCGGCGAGTGGTGTGCCGAATTCTTCTGTTGGGATGTCGTTGCTTGCGAGGCGTTCGGTTATTTTGCGGTCGATGTCGAGAATGGCGGATGATGGTGTTTCCAGTTCGTGGGTGACGCAGCTGTTGAGGGATCCCATCTGGCAAAGGAGTTCGCGCATGTTTTTCGCGCCTGCGCCTGAGGCTGCCTGATACGTCATGGCGGAAACCCATTCGACGAGACCGGCTTTGAAGAGACCGCCGATTGCCATGAGCATGAGGCTTACTGTGCAGTTTCCTCCAATAAAGTCCTTTTTGCCGTCAGCAAGTGCTTGGTCAATGACTGGGCGGTTGACTGGGTCGAGTACGATTACGGCGTTTTCCGCCATTCGAAGCGTGGATGCGGCATCAATCCAGTAGCCATTCCATCCGGTTTTGCGAAGTGTGCTGTGAACTGCGCATGTATAGTCGCCGCCTTGGCAGGTTAGAATCACATCCATTTCTGAGAGCGCATAGATGTTGTATGCATCGAGCAGCGTGGTGTCGCCTTTGCCGACGTTTGGCGCGGGTTGTCCGGGCTGCGATGTGGTGAAAAAGAGTGGGTCGATCGTGTTAAAGTCGTTTTCCGCACGCATACGTTCCATCAAAACGGAACCAACCATTCCGCGCCATCCTATGAAGCCAACCTTCATCATGTTTTTGTTCTCCTGTTTACTGTTCTTTTTATTTTCATTCTGCGTATGTAAGCACACTTATTATTTGAGGGCAATAAAAACAGGGAGTTCATCGCCGTACAGCTCCTGTTTTTGGTTGTTTTTGTGCTTCAAGCGTCTCTGTTTTTTTTGGTTTGATGGAAGCGAAACTTGACAGCATTCTTCGTAGCCCCGAAACTCCTTGGTTTTATTGGAGAATATAATGATCAAACGTTCGTATAATTTGACCCGTGTGATGGGGATTCCGATCCGTGTGCATATCACGCTTATTGCGTTGCTTCTTTTTGTTGCTTTTTCGTACGGGGTACCTGGGCTTCTGATTTCTGTGGGTGTGTTTGTTAGTGTTGCGTTGCATGAGCTCGGTCATTCGTGGGTTGCTCAACGTAAGGGCTGCCATGTGCGCGAAATCATGCTGATGCCGATTGGTGGGGTGGCAAAAGTGAGCCAAATTCCGTCGAATCCAATGGATGAGGCTCTCATTGCTGCCGCTGGTCCAGCGGTTAGTTTCTTGCTGGCGGTTCTTTTTTTGATTCTCTTTAGTTTGCGGGTTTTTAGCGGGTTTTTTCTTCATTTAAGCGCGATCAATTTGATGCTCTGTTTTTTCAATCTACTGCCCTCGTTCCCGATGGATGGCGGGCGTATTTTTCGAGCGTTTATGACCCCTCGTCTGGGTCGGCTTAAGTCCACGGAGCTTGCCTCTCGCATTGGTAAAATACTCTCTGTTTCGTTCGGGGTTTATGGACTATTTAATGGGCGTTTTATGCTGATATTGATTGCTGTTTTCATATACAATGCTGCGGGAGCAGAGTATCGCGCAGTCTACGCGCAGCACGCAGGTGATGAATGGTTTACAACAGAACAACAAGCGGATATCCATGTCAGCCCACCGCCCTACGCTCGTGAGGTGTCATCCATCTGGAAGGGGTGGCAAAAAAAAGCCAATGCGTTTTTTAACGGGCTGTTTGGTGGTCCTCGCGCAAAACGTTGATTATTGGATTTCGTCCTCGAGCCCACGGTTGTTTGGGTTCAAGCCATCTCGCTCCAGTCTCCTGTGCGCATTCATTAGCTCGCCTGGGTTGGTGAGTGCGGCCATCAGCGAAAGCTCGCCGCAGAGAACGGTGGCTGCACAGATTAAGGCGAGACGCCGGGCGTTTGCGCCGGGTTCGCGGTTCTCGCGGCATCCGAGCTTCGTCATCACCTCTTCAACAAAAGGAAGACCTTTTCCGTTGCCGACGGTTCCGACGATCAGGTTGGGTATGGAGACAGAAAACCAGAGATCGCCGCCACGAACCTCTGTATGAGTTGTGCCCTGCGAACCTTCAATGATGTTTGCTGCGTCTTGCCCTGTTGCGATGTAGAATGCCAACAGCATATTTGCGTAGTGCGCGTTCGCGGATCGAACGCCGCCCGCAAGCATCGTGCCGATCAGGTTTTTACGAATGTTTAGCTGTACGATTTTTTCCGGCGCGCTTTTTAGATATTTCCGAACCACCTTTTCAGGGATCGTTAGCTCGGCGACGACATATTTCCCTCGTCCAAGAATACCATTCGCGGCGGTCGCCTTTTTATCAGAACAGTAGTTTCCGGAAAGCGATTCGTATTTCAATTCCGGACAGAGCTCAAGAATATGGTTCATGACCGCTTCGCTCGCCTGCGTTACCATATTGTGGCCCGACGCATCGCCGGTCGTATACTCCAACCTTAAGAAAAGCAGATTGCCAGCGATCTGCGAATGTATGTCGAGCAGCTTCGCAAAGCGGCTGGTCGATTCAACGGTTTTTCCAAGGGTTGGAAAATGGGCTTTTATTGTTTCCAAGCATTGGAAGGCAACGATTGCATCTGGCGCCTCAAAAAGAACCGAACGAGTCATCCGGTCGTCGACCACCACCGCTTTAATGCCGCCAGAGACGGTCGCAACACGTGCGCCTCGATTGACGGTCGCAAAAACTGGCGCCTCGTAGGTCGCCAACGGAAGCTCGGTTTCCACATCAACTTCGGGGCCCGTAATTTTTACAGGTCCAACCCATTGAAGCGGCACTTTGGCAAATTGTTCATTCATTTTTTTGTCCTAGGAAATCGTTAAAATAGCCGTCTACAGCGTGCAAACTATACTACGTTTTGAGCCGTCGTGAAGGGTAGACCACAAATTTCCTCGATTTTACTGTCGGCAGGCATTGCTAATAGAGAAAATGACGGGTACTCTCTCCCGCTTTGTTAGATAGGAACTATTTTATGAGTGAAAAAAGCATTACCCCAGACCAACTGCCCGTTGCACCCCAAAAAAAGAAGGAGCGCAAAAAGCCGCCACAAGTGAAACCCGCTATGCAAATGCGCGGTTTTGCCGTCTGGTTTCTTATGCTGGCTCTCATTTTGATGGCCTCACAGATGTTTAATAAGTCGGAGGCCACGGAACGGCTGGATTATAATCCAGGCTTTACGCAGATGCTGTTGAGCGGACGGATCAGAAACTGCGAAATTGTCAGAGAATCGTCAGGAACAGATTACGTGACAGGCGAACTTGTGGAGCTCAACGAAAACAAGGAGGGCTTCAAAAAATTCCGCGTGGATGTGCCGAGCGTCGATGCGGTAACGATGCTTCTGCTGGAGAACGATATCCAGTTTAAGGTGCGCCCAGCTTCGCTGTTTTGGCAGGCGGTCTTGAACGTCCTGCCCGTTTTTGTCGTGTTTATGCTGATCTATTTCTTCTTCTTTCGTCAGATGAAAATGGCCGGCGGACGGGCGATGAGCTTCGGAAAAAGCCGAGCCAAACTGATGAAAAAAAATGATGATAGAAAAATCACATTCGCGGCTGTAGCAGGGGTGGACGAGGCGAAAGAAGAACTGCAAGAGGTCGTCGAATTCCTGAAAGACCCAAAACAGTTCCAGCGGCTCGGAGGAAAAATGCCAAAAGGCGTTCTTCTCGCGGGTTCACCGGGAACCGGTAAGACACTAATCGCAAAGGCGGTGGCTGGCGAGGCGGACGTGCCATTTTTCAATATTAGCGGTTCAGACTTTGTTGAAATGTTTGTTGGCGTCGGCGCGAGCCGCGTTCGCGATATGTTTGAGGAAGGTCGAAAAAACGCGCCATGTATTATTTTTGTTGATGAGATTGACGCCGTTGGTCGCAGTCGATTCTCTGGCATGGGCGGCGGGCACGACGAACGAGAGCAAACACTCAACGCTCTACTCGTGGAGATGGACGGCTTCGAAACAGAAGAAGGCATCATCATCATCGCCGCAACCAATCGTCCAGACGTGCTCGACCCAGCACTGATGCGCCCAGGGCGCTTTGATCGTCAGGTATTCATCGATCTTCCGAACCTGAAAGGGCGCGAAGAAATTCTAAAAATACACGTCAAGCAAGTGACGGTAGATGAAAAAGTGGATCTCCAAAAAGTGGCCCGCGGAACGCCAGGATTTTCCGGTGCCGACATCATGAACCTTGTCAACGAAGCCGCGCTACTCGCCGCCCGCCGAGGCGCGAAATCGGTGGAATATTCAGACTTCGAAGAGGCACGCGACAAAGTTTCGTGGGGTCGTGAACGCCGAAGCCACATGCTCGACACCGAAGAGAAAAAACTAGCCGCCTACCACGAAGCAGGCCACGCCATCGTAATCGCAAAAACCGAACAGACAGAACCCGTCCACAAAGTCACAATCATCCCGCGCGGACGCGCACTCGGCGCCACGATGCAACTACCAGAAAAGGACCGCTACACGCAAGGACGCAAACGCCTCTTTGGCATACTGGTTGGTTTAATGGGCGGACGAGTTGCGGAAGAGTTAGTCTTCAACGACGTCACAACGGGCGCACAAAACGACATAGAACGAGCCACCCGTATTGCCAGATCCATGGTCTGCGAATTTGGAATGAGCGACACGCTTGGCCCGCGTAATTACGGCTCAGGCGAGCAACAAATGTTCATGGGGCGCGAAATTCAGCAAAACGAAAGACACGGCGAAAAGGTCACCCAGCTAATCGACGCCGAGATTGACCGAATTCTAAAAGAAGCGACCGCCGCCGCTCGCGACATCCTTGAAAAGCACCGCGACAAACTGGGGTTAATCTCCGAAGTGCTCATTAAATACGAAACGATCGATGGCGCACAAGTGACACATATGCTCGAAACAGGAGAAATCCCAGACGAACTAAAAAACGGCAAACCCCCCGAGGAAAAACGCGAAGAAGAAGCCAAAAAAACGGCTGAGGTTGAAAAGGCAAAAACGGAAGAGTCAGAAAAGCAAGACGACCCTGCAAAAAAAGAAAATTCAAGTGTCTCTACATGAATTTGTTCACAAGGACTCCGTTCTCAGATCGATACCCGAACCGCATACCCAATCGGGAACAAACAAAGGGGCATAGATTTAGAGGATAGATTGATAGAAATTCAAAACATCTTAGATGCATGAGAAGGCGCTGAGCTAGAGTTTAAGCCGTCGTTTAATCAGGATGCGATTGAAACAGTGGCAGCTTTTGCTAATACACGCGGCGGGCGTGTTGCGATCGGGCTGTCAGATTCTGGCGAAGTGTTAGGGACATCTTTTGGACGCGAAGCGGTGCGCGACTTCGTGACTCGAGTTTCGAACGCCACATAGCCTGCAGTGATTCCTGATGTGGAAAAAATCACACTGGATGCTGGCGAAGTGATTGTGTTGAGCGTTCAAAAATATCCCATGAAGCCTGTGTCAATTCGGGGGCGCTGCTTTAAGCGTTCTGGTCAGGGTAAACGCATCTAAACTTTAAGAACGCCTTTTAAGTATTCTTTGTTTCATCCTGCCATTAAGCGTTTGTGTCGAGTGTTCAAAAATGGTTTTACTTTATCCTTTTTTGGTAGGTTTAGCGCTAAACGCCTGAGGCTTGCCATGTTTTCGGCAGCGTGGCCGCTTCGTGCACGACTGTCATCTTCACGAAACGTGACATCGAGCGTCCAGTGTAGTGGGTTTTCAACACCCCAATGTCCTCGGGCGGCTTTTGCGAACTCCTTTGCGTCACAGGGAAGACTCATTAAACCGAGCTTCCTATTACCGCAAAATTCGGTTGGATTGCATGCAACCCGTTACCGGTCTGCATGTTGCAGAAGGATATACTCGATCATCCCCGTCTTTTTTTCTGACTGATCTTGGCTGACATTGGGACGACATACAGTATTTCGTGGTTCTATGACGAATAATGATGTGAACTGCACACCTGATTTGGTGAAGTATATGTTCGCGAAATATATTGATGCATAAAGAGTTACACCAAATCTAACCGGATTTTGCGGTAATAGCGAGCTTCTGAACATGGATATGCATATCTACATGAGCGTGAACCATTTGCGCAAATAAGTTTTTCTCATTACTGGCTACAAATACCGATTTGCTCCAAGCAATTCTAATACTCTTTCTTGATAAGGAGTCGGTTTCGATGTTGTTTTAAAATCTCCTTTTTTGTGGTCTTTTACCTTAACTTGTGAACGAGTAATAGCGGATAGATTTTTAATAATGTCACGAAAGCTTGATATGGGATATTTCCCATCTGCGGTACGGCGGGTGTGATCTTTTTTCTTGGCAGAATCGGAGCGCTTAACGGGATCGACGACGTTGGCACGTTGTGTTACATCTTCTTTTTGTTCATCAACAAAAAGCAAAGGTGACAGTTTTTCTCGCAT
>JAOZMR010000148.1 GCA_029934215.1 Pontiellaceae bacterium
GCGACATTCAAGTTGCGAGGCAAAACCCAGAAATCAGCGTTTTGTATGAGGGCTGACTTACAGAAGTTGGGTCTCGAAAAAAACCGACCAAAAGGTCTGGATTTAAGTTTTTTAGATCTTTTATGCGAAGATTGAGTTAACCTCCAACCCGTTAGCGCCCATCCCAATAGGGGATTTTTCAACCCTTGGAACTCGGTCATCGAAAATGCCTTTCCATTCGATATTCGATATTCATCTCCTCTCCCCTCGGCAGTTTCTCTGACTTCCTCTAGCGATAGCGGTTGTGAAAAATTGATCCAGCTTGTTTCAAATCGTTGGAACCCTTTTTCACAATCGGCAATCGGCAATGCTCTCCCTTTTAGTTTAAATCGAATTCAAATTCGACTTCCATCTCAACGGTTTCTACGATCGGTTTGCCAAAGCTTCGCCCTATGAGTTTTCCTAACATTTTTTCGAGCGAGCGGCGAAGAAGTGGATGACCTTTTCCGTATGAAATGGATGCCTCGGTGATTGTTCCGTCCGGATCAATCACAACCAGAAGATCAAATGCTCCTTCGTGACCTGCTCGTTGCGCGGATGGTGGATAGTATTTTTCCTTTTGAATTTGTTCTAGCACCCATTTTGAGAGGGCGTCTGTATCTACTTCTGTTTCGTCCGCCGACGCTTCTTGGCTGATCTGAGCGTCTGCTTCGACGGGCTCTGGGTCTGGTTCTGGTTCTTCGACGATTTCTTCGAGCACCACATCGACTTCTTCGGGTGGCGGAGGCTCCGGCTTTTTCGGTGGTGGCGTTTCTTCTATTGCGACCAGTTCCATCTGTGCAAAGCGTAGGTTCACTGCTGGAATGGAAACCGATTGCGCCTTTTCTTCCGGCGAAATGAAAAAGAGAATATAACAAACCGCCCCGCCAACCGTATATAGTAGAAGAGTTAGGGAAAAGGCTGTCGACCGAACCAGTCTCTCGGATGGATGTGGTTTATTCACTTCCGGGTTGTAGGGTCGTGATGGAGATGTCTTCGCGATTCAGTAGGCGCGCTTCGTCTATTACCGCTAAAAACGACTCGAATGGTGCTTCGCGGTCGACGAATAGATTGATTCCAAGTTCTGGGTTTGCTTTTAGCAGTGCGGGAATGTCTTCCCGAGCCAGCAGAACTGCGTCACAAAAAAGTGTGCCGTCGGCATCGATTGTGATCACCAATTGTTCTGTGCGCTCGGCGGATGCCGCCGCCGATGCTGCCTTTGCTAGATTCACTGGAAGCGACGGGCGGATGAAGGTGGAGGTGACAAAGAAGAAGATGAGCAGAATGAATACTACGTCGATTAGTGGAGTTAGATCGATCTCTCCGTCAAATTCTTTGTCTAGTGAAAAGTCCTCTAGCATGTTGGTCTCTCCGGGAAAACCTTAAGCAATTCGTTCGCGGGTTGCCTCGATTGCACAAATCATGAGAGATCGAGTCCGTAAACGGAGCAGGTAGTAGAAAACGAGTGTTGGTATGGCAACGGCCATGCCCATAATCGTCGTGATGAGAGCCTCCCAAATCCCGCCGGCCATCGCTGCATTATCCACTGCGGCTTGAAGCGATATTTCTCGAAAAACATTCGAAATCCCCAGCACTGTTCCCAGTAGGCCTAGTAATGGAGAGATCACGGAAATCAGGCGAAGAATCGTAAGCGAAATATAGGTGCCGCCGAAGTTTCGCTGAAATAGGTACGATATTTCTCCCTGTAGCTCGGAGCGGGGGATTTTATGCTCTAACGCTGTCCAAACCACTGAGCTGATCGGGTTTTTTTTCGCGGTATCTCCTGTAATTGAAGCGTTTTCTTTTCTGAGATCCGCCAAAAAGCGACGAAAGCCGAGCGGAACCCACGCAAGATAGATCATGCTCGCCAGAAAAAAATATACACTAAAGAACGAAAGAACAGCGATGACAGCACCCGCTGGTCCGATTTTTGCATAGATCATTTCAACCATTTTTATTCTCCATCCTTGGAGAATAAGCCTGTTTTATAGGAGAGTTCAATATTTGAAATCATAAATTAGCGGCGTGGTCCAGAGGGGCGACCGCGTTGCGGCGGACCGTTGCGCCGTTGTCCTCCTTTGGGTCCTCCTCGGTTTTGTCCTCCGGCGGGCTTGCGTGGACGCGGTTTGCGTACGGGGGCGGGGAGGTTGAGCATCGCTTCCTCGGGCTGGGTGCAGGGAAGGCGTTCGCCAAGAAGTTCTTCGATCGCTGGGAGTTCGAACGATTCCATTTCGCACGCGAAGGTGACGGAGATTCCTTTTTTCCCTGCGCGACCGGTTCGACCGATGCGGTGGACGTAGTCGTCGGGACGTTCTGGGATGTTGAAGTTGATGACGTGGGTGATGTCGTCGACGTGTATTCCGCGACCTGCAACGTCGGTGGCGACGACGAGTTTGCATCGCCCGCTTTTGAAGTCCGCGAGAATGCGTTGGCGTTTGTTTTGTGCAACGGCGCCGGAGAGAATCTCGCAGTCGATGCCGTGGCGGTATAGGGCGTCGGAGAGGCGTTCGGTTTGGTCGCGTCGGTTTGTGAAGATGAGCGCTGAGGAGCCGGTTACCTCGTTTTTGATGATGTTGTAGAGGAGTGGGAATTTTTCTTTGTCTGTTACTAGGTATACGCGTTGGTCAACCAGTTCGGTGGCGGTGTGGTCGGGCTCAATCTCGATCTTCCCGGGGTCGACCATCCAGGCGGCGGCTAGGCGCATGACTTCGTCGTCGAGCGTGGCGCTGAAGAGCAGGGTTTGTCGTGTCTCTTTGGGGGGCGTTTTGTAGACGATACGTCGGACGTCGGGGATGAAGCCCATGTCGAGCATGCGGTCTGCTTCGTCGATGACGAGGGTGTCGATGTCTTGCAGATTGATGACGCCCCGTTGAACGAAGTCGATTAGGCGTCCGGGGGTGGCGACGACGATGTCGACGGGAGCGTCGAAGAGGCGGCGTTGTTTGTCGTAGTCGATTCCTCCGTAAACGGCGACGGATCGGCATGGAGTGTATTTGCCAAGTTTTTCGGCGTCGTCGCGAATCTGCATGGCGAGTTCGCGAGTCGGAGCGAGGATGAGTGCTCGGGGTTTTCCTAGCTCGGGGCGACCTTTTCCGTTCCTGAAGAACTGGGTGAAAATCCCAAGCAGAAAGGCTGCGGTTTTGCCGGTTCCGGTCTGCGCTTTTCCTGCCATATCTTTTCCTTCTAGGGTCAATGGGAGGATTTCTGCCTGAATTGGTGTACAGTATTTGAATTTCAGGTCGTCCACTGCGTGCATGATTTCGCTCGGTAATTCGATGTCGTGGAAGCGGGTTTTCCCCGCTTCGGGTTCCACAATAAAGGACGCAGGGGTCCAGACGTTGGATGCTGCTTTTGCCGGACTCTTCTTTCTCTGTGGCGGCTTTTGTATATGGGTTTGCTGACTGGTTGTTTTTCGCTTCGGCTTGTTGCGTGCGGGATCGGTTTCTGGCTTTGGCTTTTTGGAATCAACTTTTTGTGTGTTAGCTTTTTGCGAGTCTGATGGCTTGTAGGTGGTCTGTTTCTTCAACAGCTTCCTGATATTATTGATAAATGATGGCATAGAAAACTTTCGATTGATGGTTTTTCGATTGACGATTGTTTAGATGCTGCGTCGTCGTTTTGCGAGGGTTTGCATTAAAGAGGTTTCGGGTTTGTATTGCCAATCTAAAATTAGGAATTAAAATGGATCGTTTTAGAAAGCAGAAAGGATGGCGGATGAAAATTGCCTGTTTAGACTTAGAAGGGGTGCTGGTTCCGGAGATATGGATCAATGTAGCGGAGCGCACTGGAATTGACGCATTGCGTTCGACGACTCGCGATATTCCAGACTATGATGTGTTAATGACTCAACGGTTGGAGATTCTAGCCAAACACAATCTGAAACTGGTCGATATCCAAAACGTGATCGCAGGAATGGGACCAATGGGTGGCGCGAAGGAGTTTCTCAATGAAATGCGCGAGAACTTTCAGGTGATCATTCTGTCAGATACATTCTACGAGTTCGCTGCGCCGCTGATGAAGCAACTCGACTATCCGACGCTGCTGTGCCATCGTCTCGAAATGGACGATGAAGGATGCGTGGTGGACTATCATCTGCGAATGCCAGATCCAAAACGCGAAGCCGTGAGAGCATTGCACTGTTTAAACTTTCAGGTGATCGCCGCTGGCGATTCCTATAACGACACGACCATGCTTTCGGAGGCCAACGCCGGAATCCTCTTTAGCCCGCCGCAGAACGTGATCGATGAATTTCCGCAATTCCCTATAACCACAACCTATAATGAACTATTCGCAGCTTTCAAAAAAGCAGCCGTCGAAATGTAAGGAGAAACGCCATGGTACGCAAAGAACGTCACATTGTTAAACATCTCATCCAGCTTCAGGATCTCATCGCCGCACGAGCGCAACAACAGGCTGCGCAACCCAAACAAAAATTGGATCAACTCGATAAAAACATTCAAATATTGAGCGACGAGCTTCCTCCAGAATTGCGGAACAACTTCAACCGTCTGGTTCAAAAAAACGTGGAGGCTCTAGCTCCGATCACTGGTGAAAACTGTTCTGGGTGCGGATTCTCGCTCACAAAAACAATGGTGAACAACATTAACGGCGGAGCGACAGACATGAGCCGATGTCCAAACTGCACCCGAATCCTCTATGCTCCAGACGTTCCGCTCACCCGCAATACGCCTCGCCGCCGCTGGGGAGCACCCATCAAACGTGGCATCGAACGTTTCTCTTCCCCAGAGCTAATGCTTCACAAACTCAAAGGCTCCACTCAAGAAGACATACTTCAGGAGTTGTGTCAAAACATGCACGCAGAGGGCTATATTGACGATCACGAAAACCTACACAAAGCAGCGATGCGCCGCGAAGCGATTGTCTCCACCGCCGTCGGGCAAATGATGGCTTTCCCGCACATTCGTGGTGTCGAAGGTGGAGGGCTTACCCTCTCCCTAGGAGTCAGCAAAAAAGGAGTCGACTTCGGTGGAGCCACAAAAACAAAGCTCTTCTTTTACATGGTTATCCCCACTGCAGCCAGCGCCTTCTACCTCAAGCTTCTTTCCGGGATCACGCAGAGTTTCTCGACTGCGGCCAAACGCGAGCCACTGCTAAAAGCCAAAAATCAGGAAGATCTATGGACGGCTCTGGTCAAAGGCACAAAAGTACTGATCCGGTAGCGATAAAGGATGTAGAACCGCAAAAAAAGGAGAAATGTTATGAACAAAAAATTACAACGCGCATTGGAAGAGCTTAACGCCGAACTAAAACAAATCGACTCCGGCGACACGAAACTGCAAAAACTGACTTGCGACGTACAAACTGCCCTAAAAGAGAGTTCAGATGCAGCTCCGCTGGTTGAATCGTTACGCGACACCACAGAAACATTCGAGGCACGCCACCCACAACTGACAGCTCTAATCAACAATGTAATGAGCTCGCTCAGTAACATCGGGATCTAATGCCTTTTCTAAAGACAGCCTTTATTTCCCCTAGTGGCGGAGAATTAATCACGATCATGCTGGTGATGATCCTGCTCTTCGGCGCCAAAGATGCGCCAAAGGTGTTCCGGCGAATTCAAGCACTTCTCGATAAAATGCAACGCGGCGCCTCCGACTTCCGCTATAAAATGATGTACGGCGATATCCATGCAAACACAACGGGAGAAAAAACGCACAACGTCGAGGACGTAGATCCGGTGCTCACAAGCCAGACTCCAAAATGCGGGGAAGAAGAGTGAAACCGCCGTTCAAACGCGTGATCTCCGAAGACTCAAATCAGCCGTTTTTAGAGCATTTAGAAGCGTTTAGGCAGATGCTTATTCGATGCCTGACCACCGTTGTGCTCGTCACCCTTGCCTGTATCCCCTTTGCTAAACCGATTCTCAATGGGCTGAAGGCCCCGCTACTGAAGATCGCCGAAAAACGAGGCGCAGAATTCGAACTAATCACAACCTCGCCCGTCGAAGGGTTTGTTCAGGTTGTGAAAATGATTTTCGCATGTGGCATCCTCATTAGCCTTCCACTGCTCATTGCTTTTGTAGCCCGCTTCATCCTGCCAGGGCTGAAGCCAAAAGAACGCAAAATACTGCTTCTAGGCGGGTTTTTTGGAACCATTCTATTTGTGGGAGGTGCATCCCTTTGCTACTTCATATCACTTCCAGTCGCAATGAACATCATGTTTTACTTCAACGAATATCTCGGCACCATAGCCAACTGGAAAATTGAAAAATATTTAGGGTTTGTTTTGCATTTGCTGATCGGGTTCGGGCTCGCCTTCGAATTACCGCTGATTTTAGTCCTTCTCGGACGCATGGGATTTATCACCACTCAACAACTAAGAACCCATCGACGTCACGTCTTTATAGGGATACTCATTCTTGCGATGCTACTAACCCCGCCGGATGTCATCACACAGTTACAAATGGCAATTCCATTGTATCTATTATATGAATGTAGTATTGGAGTGCTACGCTGCTTAAAAAAAGGAACAAAATGAACAAACTTGCATTTGGAATACCGGGTCCAACCGAAACAATCATCATCATTTTCGCAATCCTATTGCTTTTCGGCTCGAAAAAACTGCCCGAACTAGCTCGAGCATTGGGCAAAAGCCTTAACGAATTCAAGCGCGGACAAAATGAAAACGCACCTGAAGCAATCGTTGAATCCGATGAAAAAAAAACAGATAAAGTGCAGACGGAAGAAAAAAACGATTAAAATCCGAGTGCTTGAATCGGTTTGAAATGTGCCTGGCTGCCGGTTTTTAGAGTTTCTGTGTATGGAATAAACAAAAAACGCCTGTTTTATTGAGTTTTCTGCGAAATGCGACGTTTTTCACAAAAAGAG
>JAOZMR010000149.1 GCA_029934215.1 Pontiellaceae bacterium
ATCGCTATGAGCTGATCGAGAAGCTCGGTCAGGGCGGGTTCGGCGCAGTCTATGGTGCACGCGATACCGAAGCCGGAATTTTGGTGGCTCTCAAGGCTCTTCCCGCTGAGGTGAGCTGCGATGAATCGGAGATGAAGGCGATCCGCAAAAACTTTGCGCTCGTCTCTCGATTGCATCATCCGCATATCGCATCCGTTTTGCATCTGCATCGGGTGGAAAATCCAGACGCACGCGCGTCCTCGAAAATGGGCATCAAAAACGGGGACTATTTGGTGGTGATGGAATACGCGCCGGGCGCGACCCTTTCCGATTTCCGCTCCGCGATGCCCAACGAGAAGATGACGCTTTTCCAAACCTTGGAATATGCCCGCCCCATCGCCACTGCGCTTGATTATGCCCATGCAGAGAAAGTGCTGCATCGCGACATCAAGCCACAGAACATCATCATTTCTCGTGAGGATGGGGTGCGAGTGAAGGTGCTCGATTTTGGGCTGGCGGCAGAGATTCGCTCCAGCATGAGCCGCAAGAGCAAAGACCCGCAGGATTCGAAGAGCGGAACGCCGAACTATATGGCGCCCGAACAGTGGCGCGGAAAGCGTCAGGACGGACGCGCCGATCAATACGCGCTCGCCGCAACGATCTATGAGCTGTTGAGCGGAGAGGTCGCGTTCAAGTCGGCGTTCGATACGGGGAATCATAACATCATGCGTGATGTTGTGGTGACGGAAACGGTGGAGCCTTTGGAAGAGCTGACGAAGAAGCAGAACGCGGTATTGCGGAGGGCGATGAGTAAGGAGCCGAAGGATCGATTTGGAAGCTGTGAGGAGTTCGTTTCAGCTCTTGCCCGGAAAGGAGTTGTGCCGAAAAAAGGCGCAAAAGGGATGGCGGTCGGGCTGTTGGTTGCTGGGTTGTTGTTGGCTGGCGGACATGCGTCTTATCAGGCCTATAAGACCAGTTCCTCAGAAAAAGCACACGCAGAGTTGCTAGAGCAGGAAGGTTTCCGGAGTGAGGCGGTTGCGTCACGAGGAAAAATGGAGAGTCAACGCAGAGGCGCGGAGGCGCAGAGTGCGCAAATATTGGCAAAGAAGGAGTGGGAAAATGGCGTCGGGGCTGCCCTTGTGGCTTCCCGATCGTTTGAAAATGGAAAATTTGAAGAGGCTTCCAAGGGTTGGAAAACCGCTGCGAAAATGTTCCAAGGGTCGGAGGAACTGGCGATAGCCGTTTCTTTGTACCGGAAAGCCAAAAAGGAATGGAGTTTTGCTATAAAAGAGAACAAGGAAACACAAAAGGAAATTCAGAAATATGCGTCGGTGGCATGGACTGCGGCGGAGAGATCGGCTCGGATGGGTGCGGAGTTGGAGGGCGAGCCTTCTTTGGGAAAACAACATTATGTGTCGGCACTGGCGAGCTATAAAAAAGCAGTAGAGAAAGCCACTCCGTTTCTGGTGCCGCAGATGAAAAGGACAGCCACACTCACTGGGAAAGAGGTGGCAGCTGAGGCATCGGATCTTGTGAAGGATGTGGAGAATAAGTTGGGCGAGCGCAAAGCACACTCCGTGAAGGTTGAGCAATCAAAAAAGGTTGTGGATCCAATACCGAAAGACGCGCCGGTTGTCGAGGAGGCTTCGCTGGAGCCTCTAAAGATCGAGCCGATCGTGAACCACAAGTTGAAGCCGGAGCCAAAGGTTGTTTTGGTTCCCCCGCCTGAACCCGAGCTAGTTCCAGGGGTAAATGCGATGGCGCAAATTGCAGATGGCACGTGGCACTCCGATTGGGTGAGGACTTATGCATTGTCGCGCCGAGAGCGGGTGCCGATATTGGCGTTTGTTTATGCTTCTGGAGTGGATGAGAAGGAAACCCTCGCGGTTCTAACTGTGATGAAAAGTGACCAAATGAAGGAGTTTGCAAAAGGAACGTTTCTTTTGCTGTCTGTTGATTTGAGCAAAAAAGATACGCGTCCTGAAGAACTCAGGTTTGCAAAAAAACTGATCGCGAACAATTCGATCAATCGGTTCCCTCAAGTTCTGATTCTCGACGGGAGTTACGGCGCAGTGATTGGATTTTCTGCGAGTGACATTATTCAGAATAAAGAACAGTTCTTCGATTCGATCCATGAATTAGCAAAGGGAAAAACATTATGATGAAATGGATCCGAGTCGGTGTGATAGTGTGTTTTTTTGTGATACATACGGGGTGTTGCTCCTATCGTCTTTCGGGAGATCATGGCCAGACTAAGCCTCGTAAATGTCCGGGTGTAACGTTTCGATTACGCGGCTTTGATGTGGAAACCAAAAGGAATATGGGCTGGCTAGCTGCTTCGGCAGTCAAAAAGGATAATCTCAATCGAGCATTGATGTCTACATATCCCGACCTGTTCAGCCAATCGTCCGAGGCCGTTCCTTTTGATGTAAGGGTAACGATGACTGATCTGAAAGAGAGAGAATCTATTGTTCTTTATATGCTCTCCTTTGGGATTCTTCCGGCAAAATCGACCTTTTCTAAAACATGTTCAGTCGACGTGGATGTCGACCGTATTCATGATCAGCAGGAACGTCCCGAAGCTCTTAAGTTTCAGTTCCGCTTGTTGGTAACCGTTTTCTCGCCCTTGGGGTGTATCGTGCCTGCAGAACCAGTTGGATATTCTGGAGTTCAACGGGCATCAGGAGGCCTTTTCTCAATACCCAAAACTGAAGACCGACATGCCGTATTTGTTGGGAATGTGGTCGAAGGAATCGCCAACGCGGTGACGCATCGGGATCAAAATGAATTGAATCGAGCGGCGCTTCTACAAAAATTAAGCGCAGATTAAAGGTCGTTTAGCAAGAGGATGAAGATGAAGAAGAAGTGGATTCAAATAGGGATGGTGTTGTTTTTTTCAGTGATACTCACTGGGTGCTATTCCTACCGTTTGTTGGGGGATCATGCCCCCATTCAGTCTAATCAAATTCCGACCGTTACGTTCCGGTTGAGAAATTTTGAAATGCAATACGAAAAGCCTCATGCCTATGCGATCGCATCGGCTTCCTCGGTGAAAAAAAAGGACATCGAACGAGCTTTGCTTTCTTCGTATCCAGATCTGTTCACCCAATCGTCCGCGTCCCTTCCGTTAGATGTGGAGGTTGAGATAACGGATATGAAAATGAAAACTGCGGGAGCTACATTGGTCTTCATCTGTACATTGGGAACACTGGCCCCGTCATTTTCTTGGGCTGAGACATGCAATATCTATGTGGATGTCGACGGCCTTGATAGTCGGCGGGAACATCCCGAAACGCTTAGGCTAATGGCGCTTATGCGGGCGAGTTATCTTTCGCCCTTAGGACGTGTGCTGCCTGCGGATCCGGCAGGATATTCAGGAGTCCAGCGTTCGTCTAGTTGTATAAGCTCAGCCGCTTCCTATCAAAATGAATACTTAAAAGATCTGAATGATGTGTTCATTGGGGAAGTGGTCGCGGGCATCGTTAATGCGTTGATACATCGGGATCAAAATGACTTGAATCGGGCGGCACTTCTTCAAAGATTACGCACAAATTGAGGGTTAAAAGAGAGCGGCGTCACTCCTGTTGTTTAATCGTTTTAAGAGGGGGCGGGTAGTCGATGCGTGGAAATGAGAGAGACAGGGAGTGTTGAAAGTGGCGCGAGCGTCTCGCTCGCATTGAGAAGAGAGATAGTTTTTATGAAAAAATATGACGATTTAGATGGGGCGGAGAGTCTTCGTGGGGATGAGCAGGCGGCTTGGATGTCGCTGGGCGATTTGCCGTCGATGGATTTGAACGCAAAGGGCGTGGGCGTGGTGGATCGCTATGAGCTGATCGAGAAGCTCGGTCAGGGCGGGTTCGGCGCAGTCTATGGCGCACGCGATACCGAAGCTGGGATTCTGGTGGCTCTCAAGGCTCTTCCCGCTGAGGTGAGTTGCGATGAGTCGGAGATGAAGGCGATTCGCAAAAACTTCGCGCTCGTCTCTCGATTGCATCATCCGCATATCGCATCCGTGCTGCATCTGCATCGGGTGGAAAATCCAGACGCTCGTGCGACCTCGAAAATGGGCATCAAAAACGGAGACTATTTGGTGGTGATGGAATACGCGGCGGGCGCGACGCTTTCCGCATTCCGCTCCGCCATGCCCGACGAAAAAATGACGCTTTTCCAAGCCTTGGAATATGCCAGACCCATCGCCGCCGCGCTCGACTATGCTCACGCGGAGAAGGTGTTGCATCGCGACATCAAGCCCCAGAATATCATCATTTCTCGCGAGGATGGGCTGCGAGTGAAGGTGCTCGATTTCGGATTGGCGGCAGAGATTCGATCGTCGATGAGCCGCAAGAGCAAAGACCCGCAGGATTCGAAGAGCGGAACGCCGAACTATATGGCGCCCGAACAGTGGCGCGGAAAGCGTCAAGACGGACGCGCTGATCAGTACGCGCTCGCCGCGACGATCTATGAGCTGTTGAGCGGAGAGGTCGCGTTCAAATCAGCGTTCGACACGGGGAATCATAACATCATGCGTGATGTTGTGGTAACGGAAACGGTGGAGCCGTTGGAGGAGCTGACGAAAAAGCAGAACGCGGTTTTGCTGAGGGCGCTGAGCAAGGAGCCGGATGATCGGTTTGGGAGCTGTGGTGACTTTCTGGATGCGCTGGGGGGAGGGAGAGTCTCTCGCAAAGCCGCAAAGCCGCAAAGAAAATCGGCAATCTTCAATCGGAAATCGGCAATTCTCCTGGGGTTGTTGGTTGCTGGGTTGTTGGGACTGGGGGTCTATACGTCCCACCGAGCCAGCACAGCACAAGCCGCACAAACCACGCAGGAAACCCGCGTGCTTCTCGCGGCGGCGCAAGCGGCGTTGCGCTCGAGCGATTTTGCCGCAGCGACCGAACAGGCGCAGGCGGTTTTGAGGTTGAATCCAAATCATTCAGCCGCCGCTGAATTATTGTTGGAGATTGAAAAGCGGGCAGGTGAGCGCAACGCACGTACCATAAAGATCGATACCGAAATGGCGGTCGAAAAGCTGGAGCGCGAGATCACCGATCGCGGGCAGGGGTTTGGTGAAAAGCTGGATAGCCTGAAACGAGAACTGCTGATTGCGCAGGATGCATATGCGAGCCGTAGCTGGGGGCAGGCATTCACCGCGTTCAAAGGCGTGGAAGGGATCTGCGCCTCGATAGAGGCTCAGCAAGAGGTCAGAGGTCAGGCATTAGAAGTCAGAGATCAGATGGAGAGTCAACGCAGAGGCGCGGAGGCGCAGAGTGCGGAGAGTCTGGCAAAAGCGGAATGGGGAAAGGGTGTCGGGGCTGCCCTTGTGGCTTCCCAATCGTTTGAAAAGGGAAATTTTGAAGAGGCTTCCAAGGGTTGGAGAAATGCGGCGAAAAGCTTCCAAGGGTCGGAAGAAATAGCGATCGCCATTTCTTTGTATCGGAAAGCCAAGCAGGAATGGAGTTTTGCCACAAAAGAGCACAAGGAAACACAAAAGGAGATTCAGAAATATGCGCCAGAGGAATGGGCGGCGGCAGAGCGGTCGGCTCGGTTGGGAGAGGCTTCAGAGAGCGAACCCGTTTTGGGGAAACAGCATTATGTGGCGGCACTGGCGAGCTATAAAAAAGCAGTAGAGAAAGCCACTCCGTTTCTCGTGCCGCAGATGAAATGGACAGCCACACTCAATGGAAAAGAGGTGGCGGCAACTCTCAAAATTGGAAACCAGACCTTCACGTTGCCGACCACGATCAAACTCAAAAAAGATCAGTCCTATTCATCATCTGTGTCCCATTCTGGGTGCAAAACCGTTTCCTCCACGCTGAAAGCGGACTGGAACGGACTCAAGGAAAAGCGCGTCGCGCTGGAGGAACAGACGCTCCCCTCTGATTTGGTGGAGTTTCCCGGAGCGAGCACTGCAAACTCGGCTCAAAAACGAGCCGTGGCTCAGACGAGTCTGCCGCTGGAGGTAAAGAGCCGAAAGACCGACATCGCGTTCCGGTTGGTTCCGGCTGGAACCTTCACGATGGGGAGCCCATCGAATGAAGAAAACCGTTCCAGCGACGAAACTCAACACTCTGTGACGATTTCGAAGCCGTTTTATTGCGGGAAGTTTGAGGTGACGCAAGCGCAGTGGAAACAGGTGATGGGTACGAGTCTGTCTAATTTCCAAGGGTCGGAAAATCCTGTGGAACAGGTGAGCTGGGACGAGTGCCAGACGTTTTTGCAGAAGCTTTGTGAGCTTGAGGGGGTTCCGCAAGGAACCTATCGGTTGTTGACGGAGGCGCAGTGGGAATATGCTTGTCGGGCAGGGACAGCTGGGAAGTATGCCGGAGATTTAAATTCGATGGCGTGGTACAGGTCGAACAGCGAGAGAAAAACGCATCCGGTTGGAACGAAGCAGGCGAATGCTTGGGGAATGTACGATATGCATGGGAATGTGTGGGAATGGTGTAATGATTGGTTTGGGGACTATCCATCGGGAAGCGTGACCGATCCGACGGGTGTTTCATCTGCCTCGAACCGCGTCTACCGCGGCGGGTCGTGGGACGACGACGCGAGGTACTGCCGGTCGGCGAATCGTAGCAGGCGCGCGCCTGGCCACCGCAGCTACTACCTGGGCTTCCGCCTTATGAGGACTGCCCCAAACCTCCCTTAATCCGCCGTCGCCCAGCGATAGCCGCGGCTATGGCGGACAAGCTGTGAAAGGAAACCCTCGGCTGTAGCCGAAAGTGTTTGAAATGGAGAGACTGGGAGAGGGAAAGTGAAAGGTTTTATGAAAAAGTATGACGATTTAGATGAGGCGGAGAGTCTTCGCGGGGACGAGCAGGCGGCTTGGATGTCGCTGGGCGATTTGCCGTCGATGGATTTGAACG
>JAOZMR010000012.1 GCA_029934215.1 Pontiellaceae bacterium
CTGCCGTTTTCGAGGAAACTCGTGACCTTTGAGCTTAAGTGGTAAGGCTACGGTATGATCCGAGAAATATTCTTTTTCCCAAGAATTTGCCCTGCTTTATTCTGTCGTTGTTCGGCCTTTGTCGATGACCAGCTAAATCTATTTGGGCAATGTATCATGGGGTAAATCCTTCGTATATATCACACGTTAACGTCCGTATATTCGCATATACACAATGATGCGCAAGAATTATATGCGAGATATCGCAGAAAATTAGTCGATCACAAACCGCCCGCAACCAGGGTAAAACTAGCGGGTCGCGGCACTAGTGTTTTTGCACCTTTTGACCCGATCATTGACTATCATTATTTTTGACTCCAAAAAGTGTTTACCACCACACCCCAATTACAGCAAAAGCTTGATGCGCCGAATCGGCTCAAAAAAACAAGACGCAGCGGCGAAGAGTAATTAAAAATACAATGTTGTTTGCGACTGCTAAAGAAGCGAAATCCATGAGGACATTTCAAACCGCCGCAAACCGGCACATTTCACGCCGCCGCTGACAATGGGACGGCAACGCTAAGGCGTGGTAAACATCCGTGGTAATAAATCTCCCGATGTTTGGACATTTTTGTTTAAAGTGGCGTCACTCAACTTGCGAGACAAACCTCTAAAGTGGGCTTTTTGTATGAGGGCTGTAATGTCATTCAACCCAAGTATCACATTTTTGGCGGTGCTTCCAGAAGCGACATCCGCACATCGTCGCGCGGGAAATGGAGAGTGAAGGCTGTTCCGCGCTCCGGCGTACTACAGATTTCGATCTCGCCCCCATGATCGCGCAAAATCCGTTGCACAATCATGAGTCCAAGCCCAGAACCCTCCTCCTTTGTTGTATGGTACGCTTCGAAAATCGCGCCAAGATCGTCCGGAGCAATCCCTGGTCCATTGTCCTCAAAACAAAGACTCACAAAACGAGACGTCACCTCCGTTCGGATCTCAAGAATCCCGCCATCACCCATCGCCTGAAGCGCATTTTTAATGACGTTAAAGAACGCCTGCTTCACCTGCGTCTCATCTGCCGGAACACTCGGAACATCCTTTGTCGTCTTGCGTTCCACCAAAATCCGACGGTTCGCCGTTTCGTGCGCCAACAGAATCAACGTCTCGTCGAGTATCCGCTCCATCTTCACCGGTTTACGATCCGGAAGAGACGGACGAATCGCCCGCAAAAACTGTGTAATAATTCGGTCGAGGCGATGCACCTCGCGCTGGGAAACATCGACAAGCTCCGTTAGATTCTCGCGCAAAGATTCATCCGCGACATCGTTGAGCTCTCGCTCCAACAACTGCAAATGAATCGTTAACGCGTTCAAAGGGTTTCCAATCTCGTGCGCAACACCTGCCGCTAAAAGAGTCAATGCCTTCATCCGTTCAGACTCAATCGACTCCTCGGTTGTTTCGCGGTCGCGGGTTACATCACGAAAAATCACAACTGCGCCTTGTTCGCCCTGCTCCACTGCGGCTAACGGAACCACATAAAACTCCACGAATCGATGATCCGGATAGGTCACTTCAATTTCGCGTCGAACCAGCTTTTCCCACTCCTCTTCATCAAGATTCAACACCTTTTCCCAGTTGATATCGCGGATATACCGAGCAATCGGTTGGCCCTCGGCATCAGCGAGCTTAAAACCAAACAACCCCTCCGCCGTCCGATTGGCATAGCGAATACGCGCACCAGATCCGACCATAACAATACCTTCTTGAATCGCTTGAAAAATCGTTTCAAGCAATCCCTTTTCGCGAGCCAGATGCAGAAACTGCGTCTGAACGCTATCTGAATCCATTCGATCTAAACGATCGATCAATTTATCGAGGAATTTTGATTTCATTTTTTTCTTTGTTTTAACGGGTTCTCGTTTATTGCCAACTCCCTGTAGAGGTCGGCGAGACCCCTAGCTGATACAGCGCAAGTGGTAGAGGCTCGATCGGTATTCCCGCAGAACGAGGAACCTCCCACGAGCGACTCCAAATTCTGGATCGCTCATATTTGGCAAGCTGCTTAAAATCTTTAGCTCGTTGTCGATGCGACCATTTCACCTCTATCGGATTGATTTTACCATCTCCCAAATGAGCAATATCAACTTCACCTTCGCCCTTGATGTAAAACGTTTGGTGAAAACGACTGACGTGAGTCACCGCACATGCCTCTACAATTGCCGATGCCATGCTCGGATCTTCAATCGCCGGAACCGCCTGTTCAGAAAACGGGGAAGATGTCGGATTTAACCAGCTGCGAATCGCGTGGTATATGAATGGATCACTAAACATCACCTTTCGTGCCTTTTTGGGAGCAGCGACCAATTTGTCTTCGTGCAATGCTGGCTGAACAAATAAGACATCCATTCGCCCAAGCATTGTGATGTAGTCACTCACAGTTGCGGGATGATCAATGGATAAATCTTTAGAAAGGTTGTTCCATGTCACCTGAGACCCAAGGCGAGTCACCACGGCACCTAGAACTTCCCGCAGAAAATGCTCCTGCTTTCCGCGCTTCATCATGTCGCCGCGAATCCAGTCGCTGTAAGTCAAAAACGTGGCTTGCGTAATTTGATGATACTCCGTCAGGTCGTTAATGGCTCGTAGATATCCACCATGCAACAAATAGTCGCTGAACGCCTGATCCAGATTTACGCGAACCTCTGCAGGGATCAATGATGCATTTAACGGCACCTCCTTCGCCTCCGGAACAGAAATCCCTTTCAACACAACCGTTTCGTGAAACGTTAACGGAAAGAGGTGGAAACCCACAAAGTCTGCCCGTCCGCGACGACCTGGGAAACGCACACGAGCCTCACGAATAATCAGGGAATCCGACCCAGTCAACAGCAAAACCACCTGATCGAGAACCCCAGAATCCGCGAGAAATTTAACTCCTTTATCCCAGTTTTTTACATATGTAATTTCATCAAACAAGATATAGAAAGGAGTCGCTTCCGGTTGTTCGGAAACCGTTGTTTCGATCAATCGCACCAATGCATAGTGGTCATTCACCAACTCTCCCGTATAATAAACAACATGCTCTGGCTCAACGCCAGAATCGAGAAGTTCGACCATCCATTGCTTCAGCACGGTCGTTTTCCCGATCTGCCGACCACCTGTCATCGAATAAATACCTGGAACCCCTATTGGCAAGCGATCCAACAATGGAAAACGATATACCAGCGGGTATTCCTCCAATCTCCGAAGATTAGGGTCCGTTTCCCGAAAATCCGCTCCGGGGATTTGATGTGTATTATGAGCCGCGAATAAACTACCCATTTTTTGCCTCCGCCAAGCATATTTCAGCACTGCTTAAATTTAGTCAATGGGTAATGACTAAAAAGAAAACGCGCTCACAACCCCTCATACAAAATGCAGACCGTTCAATCTGCGAAATGATAAGGCTTGTCATTCCATGCCGCCTAGCGTAGCTTCTCCTTTGCAGGCAGAGTGTATCGGCCGCTCTCCTTCGGGAGGGAGGAAAGTCCGGACTCCGCAGGGCAGGACGTTCCGTGGTTAACGCGGGAACTTCGGCGCGATATCGCCGGGGATGGAAAGTGCCACAGAAAATGAACCGCCTCGTTTGAGGTAAGGGTGAAAAGGTGGGGTAAGAGCCTACCGCTCCAAGGGTAACCGAGGAGGCAGGGTAAACCCCGTCCGGAGCAAGATCAAATAGGGATCAAGAGGCTGCCCGCCTCGCTTGAGATCCGGGTTGATTGCATAGATAAATGGTCGTGCCTTCGGGTAACAAAATCCGGCTTACCGCTCTGCCTGCATTTAAGTTTGCCGTCGAAGACGGGCTGGGAGAATGTTAAGCTGTCCTCGGTATTTCGCAACGGTGCGGCGAGCAATATTGATGCCCTGCTCGCTTAGGGTGTAGACAAGCTTTTGGTCGGATAGTGGCTTCTTCTTGTCTTCATCTCGAACAATGTCGCCGAGAGTGCTTTTGATGACGGCGTTGGAGATGACGGTACCGTCGGTCTGAACGACGGCGGTGGTGAAGAAATGCTTGAACTCAAAGGTTCCCTGCGGCGTTGCCATATATTTCCCGTTGCAGGCCCGGCTGACGGTGGCCTCATGAACGCCAATGATTTCGGCGACGCTTTTCATTTTCAGGGGTTGGATGCTTTTTATGCCGTGTTCGAAAAAACGTTCTTGCACGCGAACTATTTCGGTGGCGATGCGGTGGATTGTATTTTGCCGCTGGTCGATGCTTCGTATAAAAAACTTGCTTTTCGCGATCTTTTCCCGGATGTATTTTCGGGTTTCGTCGGTGGTGGTTTTTTCTTTCATCAATTGAAGATATTTCGTGCTGATGAATAGGTGCGGATAGAGGCTTTTGTTCTGAGTAACCGTCCAGACCCCATCGCGTTTTTCAACCGTGATTTCTGGGATGACGTATTCCGTGCGTTCCGCTGCGAAATTGCGCCCAGGTTTTGGGTCTAGATCGGCAATGGACTTGGAGAGCTCCTTGATTTTTTCGAGCGGCAGGCGCATGGCAGTAGCGATTTTCTCGTATCGGTGATTTCCTAGATGGTCGAGATGGTTGCGTATGAGCTGGGCTTCGAGGGAATCGCCCCTTCCCTGGTGGCGCAGTTGAATGAGTAAGCATTCTTCGAGAGAGCGGGCACCAACTCCGATGGGGTCGAAGCTTTGAATGATGGTGGTGATGCGTTCGAAAAGTTCCTCTGGAAATTCGGGGGTGGCACCGATGATCCCGTCGAGGTCGATCTGGAGATAACCATCATCGTCGATGCTTCCAATAATGACGTCCGCAATGCCGCGTTCTCGCTTGTCGAACCCAACGAGAGACGCTTGAGCGGTTAGATGGTCTTGCAGAGATTCAATGTTTGAAATGGAATCCATCATGAACTGGTGTTTGTCTTCGTCTGGCTTGGACATGGAAATCTGATTTCTACGGAAATCTTCGTCCCATTCAGCGATTTCGGTGAGTTCATCGATCTCTCGATCGTCGCGCAGCTCGTCGCGGGCGGTCTCCTCGAAATCGATAATTTCCTCCACCTCAGATGCATCGCGGTCGAGGGTCGGATTTTGGTCCATTTCCTCACGAACCATCAACTGTAGATCTAAAATCGGGAGCTGAAGAATTTTTAGAGACTGGATCATTTGCGGAGTGAGCGACTGCTCCATCCGCTGCTGCTGAACTAAACCTAGAGACTGTTCGACCATTTGGATTTACAATTAGAGTAACCTGTTCGATACTACGCGTTCGACTTTATTAACATAACTGACTGAGTTTACAATGAATCTTTGCGTATTAGCCAGCGGCAGTTCCGGAAACTGCACCTTTATTTCAACAGAAAACACACGTATCTTAATTGACGCGGGCCTTTCGGCGAAGAAAACAACGGAGCGTCTAGCGGTCATCGGTGAGCGGATTGAGGATATTGACGCGATTTGCGTGACTCATGAGCACACAGACCATATTGCTGGGCTTCGTGTTCTTCAAAAAAAACACGGGATTTCCGTGTACGCCAACGCCGGGACGATCGACGGAATCCGTGCCTCAAAGCAAGGCGGGGAAGTGGAATGCTGCCAATTCACAACAGGGGCGATGTTTGAAATCGGCGACGTTGCTCTGGAACCGTTTTCGATTCCGCACGATGCATATGAACCCGTTGGTTTTCTGCTTCGGTCTGGACCGCACTCCATTGGGCTGGCAACGGATGTCGGGATTGTCACAAACCTGCTTCGCGAAAAACTTCGCGAATGCCACGCCGTGGTTATTGAGGCGAACCACGACGAAGAACTGGTGCGTGCGTCGCCTCGTCCGTGGAGCCTAAAACAACGCATCTTGAGCAATCAGGGGCATCTTTCGAATCGGGCATCTGCGGAATTGATTGCCGAGATTGCTGGAGAAAAATTATCGCACCTTTTTCTCGCGCATTTAAGCTCAGACTGCAACAGTCCAACCCACGCACGCCACATGTTCGAAACCATATTGGCGAAAGCGGGGCTCGAGCGTATACGTGTTTCGTTGACCAGCGCAGGCTCGGTTAGCGACTTTTTAAAACTAGAGAATATAAAATAACAAACAAGGAACCGCTGAACGACGAAATGGCACGTTTTTCCAAACCTTGGAACTCGATACGCCAGGCTCGACACTCTACGACCAAAAGGAAATTTTTATGCCAAATAAAACAGAAGAACGCTTAGAAGAACGCCTACTAAAGGTAATCTCAGGCGAAGTGGAAGGGAAAAGAGTCACGCTACTTTGCGGTTTTTTTAAAACATTGTCATGGTTATTTTATATGTTAGTTCAGCTCCGCCTATGGTTATTTGAGTATCGAATTATTCGAGCCAGCACGCTGGGCTGTAGAGTCATCAGCGTAGGGAACGTTACCGTTGGCGGAACAGGAAAGACCCCTATCGTCGAAACCATTGCTCGCACATTGACCGAAAAAGGGCGTACAGTTGCGATTTTAAGCCGAGGCTACAAAAGCCGAAAAACTCCATTATGGGAAAAAATCCTTAAAAAAGAGGAACGCCTTCCGCGAATCGTATCTGATGGCAAAAGCCTACTGCTCAACTCCGACCTAGCAGGCGACGAACCATTCATGCTGGCATCCAATCTCCCAGAAGTATCAGTCATTGTTGACCGAGACCGAGTAAAAGCTGGGAAATATGCCGTAAAAGAAATGAAATGTGACACACTCATACTCGACGACGGGTTTCAATACCTAAAAATTCACGAGCGAACAGACATCGTATTAGTTGACTACACAAATCCCTTTGGATACGGGAAACTTCTGCCTCGCGGTTTGTTGCGAGAACCCATGCGAAACCTAAAAAGAGCGGGCTTCATTTTCATCACAAAATGTCCACCAGAAGGCGCACCACAACTCAAAGCAAAGCTTCGCGAATTCAATGCCAAGGCGGAAATCTCGGAGTGCCGACACATATCGAAATACTTGAAAAACCTCTACACCCGCGAAAAACTAAATTTAGACGCCATTCAAGGACGAAAAGTCGCGACAATCTCCGGGATTGCCGTACCAGAAGGCTTTGAAACTGGGGTTCGCAAACTCGGTGCCGAGATCGTACACGCCGCACGTTACGCAGACCATCATCGCTACACCCAGCAAGAAATCATCGAAACCATCAACCGCGCAGTAAAAGCCGGCGCCGAACTAATTGTAACCACCGAAAAAGATGCCGTACGTTTCCCTCGAATTGATCGCTGCGACCTACCTGTAATTTACCTACGTGTAGAAATTGAAATGCTCTCTGGATCCGAAGCCTTTAACGACTGGATCAATCGTATATGTTTTAAAGATGCATAAAACCACACAACCCATGAAGGTATAGCAAAAAAACACAAAAAGATTTAAGCGCTGCCGATTGAAGATTTCCGATTGCCGATTGGGAGAAAAAGGTTCCAACCCTTGGAAAACAGAAAATTTTTCATAAAACGTAGACGAGCGCTTCCAGCCTCGTTCTTTGGGTGAGCTGGACCTGAAACCGTTCATGCGCGGAAAAGGATCTGGAATTTTTCGAGGGCGAACCAGAAAGCATCGTACGCGTTCCGCCCGGATCGTTTGCCGTTTTCCTGACCCCGACGCCAATCTTCCACTCATCGGAAACGAACCGATTCATAAAGTGATTATAAAAGTTAGGCACTAGCCGTCAGCTCCAGCGGCTGAACCAGTTCGACCAACAACGGATTGTCGGCAACCACCGGATCGCCGGTCCAACCGTCGAAGGCATAATAAAGATCCGGAACGGCCCGGTAGACTGTAATTTAAACTGCCCGCTTTTTAAAAATCGTGCCCCATGCCAGAATGAACCTTTCTTCATTCACCATAAACAATAAGGAAGGACTATCGGGATGGACTAGTAGTTCGGTGTTGACTCCGTAATACCATAAAGAGAAGAAGGCAGGGTTAGTTTTTCCAACCATTGGAACCCTTTTTCTTTCAATCGGAAATCGGAAATCTTCAATCGGAAAGCCCTTCCCATCCCACCGCTTCCGGTTTACTGTTTCCCAGCGCGTTTGAGTCGGTTGCGTTCGGTGCGCGTGAGGGTGTGGAGTCCGTGGGTGTTTGCTTTGTCGAGGATTCGATTGATTTCGTTTCGATCGATCTGAGGTTTACTTTTTATATGAAAAGTGTTGCGCAGCTTTTTCATGAGACCGAGGCGCCCAAAGGAAAGTGCGTATAGGTAGCCAGCAATGCCGCCACTCAGATGTGCGGAGTTTGCAACTGCGCCGCCTGGACCGCCGAGCGTTCGGAGCAATTCATAGGATCCTAAAACTAAAACAAGTACCCATGCTTTGATGGGGAGTATTCCCCAGATGTAGAGTTTACGGTTCGGGTAGAGTGCTGCGTACGCACCTAGAATCCCAAAAACGGCGCCTGAGGCTCCGACGCAGGTGTGGTGACCTGGGGAAAGTATCGACCAACCGAGACCGCCAAGGAGACCGCTAAATAGGTAGAGCTTGAAGAATCGGTTTGTGCCGAGTGCTCGTTCAATTTCATTGCCGAGGAGGAATAGGGATAGGAGGTTGAACAGGATGTGGTTAAATCCGTCATGTACGAATTGATAGGTGATGAGCTGCCAAAATGCGCCGTGCCTCAGCCAATCTGCGCGTAAAGCACAGATGTTGCTTAAGGGAATGGCTAGAAAATGTTCTAAAACAAAGGCTACGATGTTGAGAATCAGCAGCAGCTGTATGCCGAATGATATCCCGAGATTTTTTTCGTTGTGGTTATAGTTTTGCATGCGGGGGATCATAGCAATTTTTTAATGGATTGCAATAGGTTGAGCTTTAGATTAGTTTCCCTCTTCAAATTTAGCGGTTAGGAAAAAAATGTCAGATATTTACGTGCGACCTTATGATAGTGGAAAAAAGGGCTCAAATCGGGGGCTTTTGATTGCGATGGTGCTTACCTTTCTTGTGGGTGGTTCTATTTGGTGGTGGTCTAGCCGAGAGGTTGAAGACACAGAACAACCCGAATCAGAGGTGGAAACAGAGATAAAAACAGAGGCAAAGCCGGACGGGGGTAAATCTCCTCGTTCTAAGCCGTCGAAAAAGAAGAAGAGTAAAAAACAAAAAACGCCAAGCTCGGCGCCTGTGGAGGAAAAACCTGTTTCGGTTGATATCAATAAACGTTTTGCTACGGCCCAATCGCTCATCGCTTCAGGGAAATTGAGCGAAGCATCTAGGTTTCTCGATGATCTGATTGCTTCGACAACGGATACGAGTTTACGGAATAGTGCGATTCGGATGCAGGGACGAGCCAATATGACTCTTTTTCTTTCCAGTGCTCCAAGCGCTCAGAAGAAGAGTTACATCATTCAACCGGGCGACTCGTTGGACCGGATTGCCCGAAAACACAAAACGACGGTGCCGCTGCTCCGTCGGCTCAACGCAATCAAGGGCACACTGATTTACCCAGGCGCACGTTTGCTTGTTCCTGTATCTGCGTTCATTGTTCAGGTCGACAAATCGGATCGTACGCTGGAGCTGATGGTTGGAGGAAAACGCCTTAAGCGTTATAGCATCGGTGTTGGGCAACATGGAAAGACTCCGACCGGAACGTTTTCGACCGTGGTTCATCAGATGAACCCAGACTGGACTCCGCCGAGTGGTGGAATCGTTAAATTTGGCAATCCCCTCAATGTGCTTGGAACCCGCTGGATGTCTTTTGGAGATAAAGCGCGCCCCGACCTTAAAGGCTTTGGGATTCACGGCACGTCGGATCGAACAAGTATTGGCGGCGAAACCAGTAATGGTTGCATTCGCATGCTCAATGAGGATGTCGAAGAGGTCTTCCTTTTGATACCTCGCGGAACCCGAGTTGTTATTTCAGAATAGAAAAAAAGCCATCCTGACGGATGGCGGACTGTTGGAATCAAGAAAGGTTCCACTCATCCATTAAACCAAGGAATTATTATGCCCCCGTTTATATTACCTTTTGAAAAACCGGTTACAGATCTTGAAAACAAACTGCACGAACTCGAAGCGTTCAGCAAAGATCAGGATATTGATGTGGCTCACGAGCTCGAGCGTATGAAAGGGAAGATCGAAACCACGCGTGCACAGATCTACGAGAACCTCACGTCCTGGCAAAAAGTCCAAGTTGCTCGGCATCCAGAACGACCGTACACCATGGATTACATCGAAAATATGACCACCGATTTCGTGGAAATACACGGGGATCGGATTCATAAAGACGACCGTGCGATCATCGGCGGCTTTGCTAAACTCGACGGACAGAAAGTCATGATCATCGGTTCTCAAAAGGGGCGCGACACCAAAAGCAATTTGGCCTGCAATTTTGGTTGTGCCTATCCAGAGGGCTATCGAAAAGCACTACGTCTAATGAAAATGGCCGATAAATTTAATGTGCCGATCGTCACGCTCATTGACACACCCGGCGCTTTCCCAGGTTTGGAATCCGAGGAACGGCATATCGCCGAAGCAATCGCGGTAAACCTTCGCGAAATGTTTAACCTAAGAGTTCCTATTATTGTCACCATTATCGGAGAGGGAGGTTCCGGCGGCGCGCTCGGGATTGGAATTGGCGACCGTATTCTTATTTTAGAGCACTCCTACTACTCTGTGATTTCGCCAGAGGGTTGCGCAGCGATTCTTTTTAAGGATCGAGCCTACGCAGACAAATCCGCAGAGGCACTCAAAATCACCGCACAGCATCTGATTGAAAATAAGCTAGCCGATGAGATTGTCCCCGAGCCGAAAGGTGGAGCACACACCGATCACGAAGCGATCGCAACTACGCTCAAAAAGGCAATTCTCTCCCATCTTTCCGAACTAAAAGAGCAAACCACAGATAAACTCCTCGATGAACGCTATTCTAAGTTCCGAGCGATGGGTGTTTTCGAGGAATAGACGCAGAATCACAACCCGTTAGATGCGAACCAAAAGATCCAAAAACGAAAACACACAAGGAACAACATGGGACAGAGCAGCACAAAAAACCGTCAAAAAAAGATAGCGAAACGAAAAGCTAAAACCAAAATGAAGCAGAAAAACACAAGAATACATGGAGCAGACCTAGGCAAAAAAATGGGTCTAGCGGAGGAGTGTTGGATTGATGACTCAAACCAAGGTCTTTGCACCTTCATCCTTCTTCGAAGAGCAAATGACGGAAACTTTTGGCTAGGCTCCTTCATGGTCGATTTCTTTTGTCTTGGAGTGAAAAACTGTTTTTTACGGAGGGTAAACCTCCTGGAAATGCGTGCATTTGTAGAGTGCCGAGCGTTCGTTCCATACTCTGCAGAACAGATGAAAACTGCCGTTATGACTGGCGTTGAGTATGCGAAAAGCATCGGATTTGAGCCGTATAAGGACTACAAAAGCGCGTTTAAAATCTTTAACAACATCGAAGAAAGCTCCGTTCCGTGCGAGTTTGAACTTGGAAAAGATGGGAAACCTTTTTTCTTCGCCGGTCCGTTTGATTCCCCAAAAAAATGCGCCCGCATTAAGGACGTTTTAGATCAGACGTGTGGTGAAGGGAATTATATAATGACTCTCGCAGTGGCCGAGTTTGATCATAAAAAAGGCAGATATGTAGGCTCAGAGATTTTCTGATCGCTCACGCTCACTTGAAACCCAAATCTCTAAAATGAAATCTATGAAACCAACACTCGTAATTATGGCAGCAGGAATGGGGAGCCGCTACGGAGGACTCAAGCAAATTGATCCTGTAGGTCCCTCCGGCGAAATCGTCCTCGACTACTCCATTTATGACGCCATTCAAGCGGGTTTTGGCAAAGTCGTTTTTATTATTCGTCCCGAGATAGAAGCCGATTTCAAGGAAGCCATCGGTTCGAAGCTCGAAGGGAGAATCGATATTGAATACGTTTTCCAAACCTTGGGAAAAATCCCGTCTGGGTTCTCCGTTCCAAAAGACCGCACAAAACCGTGGGGAACCGGACAGGCTGTCTTAATGGCCGCCGAGGTGGTTAATGAACCCTTCGCAGTGATTAATGCAGACGACTTCTACGGGCGCGTAACATTTGAGGTTATCGCTCGAAAACTCGCCGCGACCGACGTGAACGGTACCGATTTCTCGATGGTCGGCTTCTATATCAAAAACACGCTCTCAGACAACGGAAGCGTGGCGCGCGGATACTGCGACGTACAGAACGGATCCCTTGCCACTGTAACTGAATACTTCGAAATTGAGCGAAAGAGCAACGGCACGATCCAGCATACCGAAGGAACAATGGAGGATAACGATATGGTCTCCATGAACACCTGGGGTTTCTCTCCGAAACTTTTCTCCTTCTTACAGAGCGGATTCACTACATTCCTCGAAAAGGAAGGCACTGAATTAAAAAGTGAATATCTACTACCCGAGCTGATCGATGGATTAATCCACAGCGGAGAAGCAACCGTCGACGTGCTTCCAACGAGCGAGAAATGGATGGGTGTCACCCATCCAAAAGACAAGCCGCTGGTTATGGAAGGAATTCAGGCACTCGTGAACGCTGGTTTGTACCCTAAAAACCTGTGGAAATAAGGTCTATGGAGGAGCACTGGAACGGCTTGCTTGCGCACCCATTCAGCTGGGACTACGATGGAAGCGGACTGCACGAAAAGGCGGTCAAGCGGTTCACGAAACTGCTCGCGAACTCGGTCGAGACGTTTGAGCTACGGATACTCGTCAAGATGCTCTCGCTCATGACAAACGTAACCACCGACTACTTCGATGAAGTCCCAGAATCAACATAGGATCAACTCGCCGCGACCGTCACACTAAAAGACGAGGTCATTGGCAATCTCATAGAAAAGGATGACCGACCCAAATGCAAAGAGAAATCAGAGAAGGTCGTAACCGCATTCAGGATGGCTATTCGTCGGTACACTGATCAGGCACGTAAAGCCGTAGTGTAGCGAACATGAATTGCCGAAAACAATAGCAGAACTTATGGGATGGACTACTAGATCAAACTACGAACCGCCTTTTCCGCCGCATTTTTTTCTGCAACACGACGACCAGTCCCTGCGCCGCAATACGCGAAATTGTTCACCGTCACTTCCACCATAAAATGCCTCGCGTGGTCTGGACCACTCTCCTCCACCACACGATACACGGGGATAGGAAACCCATTCTTCTGAGCATACTCCTGCAACGTACCTTTAGGATTTAATAAACCCAGAGAAGTCGGTTCCAAGGGTTGGAAAATATGTTTCTCAAAAAACTTTCTAGCAGGCTTCAACCCGCCGTCGAGCCAGATCGCCCCCAACAAGGCCTCAAGAACATCCTCCAAATTCGACTCACGATCCGCGCCACCATTTGTCGCCTCACCGCGCCCCAACAAAAGATGCTCACCCATCCCCAACTCCCGAGCAGCAGCAGCTAACGCCCGACCAGAGGCAATCGAACTTTTCCGTTGCGTAAGTTCACCCTCCGCAGCCTCAGGATACTTCTCCGAGAGGCGATCCGCAGCCAACAACCCAAGCACAGAGTCGCCGAGAAATTCAAGCCGTTGATTGTCCGCCAACAACTCGGGGTTTTCATAACGGTGCGATGGATGCGTTAGAGCGGCCTCTAATAGTGTTTTTTTTCTAAACCTATAACCGATTCTCTTCTCAAAACCTGGGAATTTTTTCATACCGATCCTTTCTCTAATTGGGGGAATTTGATGTACCGGCACGAACCGATTTGCAAACAAGCGGCACAGCGAACCATATTTTTCCTAGGATTGGAACCCTACAAACGCAATAATAGGAGGATTTTCTTTGGTACGGGACGAACGTTCGAATGTTCCTATTTGTTACAGCTTGAATTCAATCCGCGTTCAGGGATAATCCCTGTTCAAATTCGAGAGGAATACTTATGGATAATTTTACACCGAGAGCACAACGCGTTCTGAATCTAGCGAAAAAAGAGGCGCAACAGTTTAATCATAATTATGTCGGTACGGAGCACATCTTGCTCGGACTTGTCGCGCTGGGCAGCGGAGTGGCGCTGGCAGCTTTGCAGTCGATGGGCGTGGATCTCGACGGGTTACGCGTCGAGGTCGAGAAAGCGACGAGCTCCGGCGGCGACACAATGATGTCGGGGAATATCCCATTCACACCGCGTGCAAAAAAGGTGCTTGCTTTAGCGACGAGTGAGGCGCGCTCGCTGGATCATAGCTATATTGGCACCGAGCATGTCCTGCTAGGGTTGCTGAGTGAAGGCGAGGGAATCGCCGCTCGTGTTCTCGAAAATATGGACGTGGATCTCGATGAAGCTCGCGAGCAAATCATGATGATGCTCGATCCAGATTACGACGGCTCCATGGAAGACAACGATGAGAGTTCGGATTATAAAAAAAAGAAAAAAGGGAAAGACGGAAAGGTCATTAAAACCCCAGCTCTCAATGCCTTCGGGCGAGATTTGACCGAAATGGCAAAGAAAGGCGAGCTCGATCCCGTGATCGGTCGCAAAGACGAGATTGAACGTGTAATCCAGATTCTATGCCGCCGCACAAAAAACAACCCGGTTCTGATTGGTGAGGCAGGCGTCGGTAAAACCGCAATCGCCGAGGGGCTTGCACAGTCGGTTTCCGACGAAACAGTTCCACAACTTTTGGCAGGGAAACGAGTGATTACCCTCGATCTCGCGCTGATGGTTGCCGGCACGAAATATCGCGGACAATTTGAGGAACGAATCAAGGCGGTGATGGATGAGGTAAAGAAAACAAAAAACATTTTACTATTCCTCGACGAATTACACACGATTGTCGGAGCCGGCTCGGCGGAAGGCACAATGGATGCTGCAAACATCATAAAACCAGCGCTTTCGCGAGGCGAAATGCAATGTATTGGTGCGACGACGCTTAATGAATATCGAAAATCGATCGAAAAAGATGCCGCGCTTGAGCGCCGTTTCCAATCGGTTATTGTCAAAGAACCAACACAGGAAGAAACGATTCAAATCCTCAAAGGCTTGCGCCCGAAATATGAGGAACATCATCACGCAAAAATCACAGACGATGCGATCGAAGCGGCGACCAAACTCTCCGCCCGCTATTTACCAGAGCGATTCCTCCCCGACAAAGCGATCGACCTGATTGATGAAGCGGGCGCACGCAGCCACCTCACCAACATGATTAAGCCGCCAGAATTCCAAGAACTCCGCGCCCGTCTCGCAGACGCTCGAAAGAGAAAAGACGTATCGATTCGGGATCAGACATTTGAAGACGCTGCAGTATATCGCGATGCCGAACGCAAAGCCAACGAGGAGCTAGAGGACGCAAAAAAAGCGTGGGAAACCGCACAAACCGAAAATGTTTCGGTGGTTGATGAAGAGGAGATCCGCGTGGTCGTTTCCAAATGGACAGGCGTACCGGTCGACAAAATGGGCGAACAGGCGTTAAAGAAACTTTTGGCAATGGAGTCGAAAATTAAGAAAACCGTCATTGGTCAGAACGAAGCAGTATCTGCGATCAGTCGAGCACTCCGCCGTTCACGCGCCGAACTAAAAGACCCAAGCCGTCCCATTGGATCGTTTGCATTTCTTGGACCAACAGGCGTTGGGAAAACCATGCTCGCAAAAGAACTAGCTCGCTTCATGTTTGACGACTCAGACGCCCTCATTCAAATCGACATGTCGGAATACATGGAGAAATTCTCTGCCTCCCGCCTCGTTGGTTCACCCCCAGGCTACGTAGGACACGAGGAAGGCGGACAGCTCACCGAGCGCGTTCGCCGACGTCCATACTCAGTCGTTCTCTTCGACGAAGTTGAAAAAGCGCATCCCGACGTAATGCACATGATGCTACAAATTCTAGAAGAAGGTCGGCTCACCGACAGTCTTGGACGCAGCGTCGATTTCCGGAACACCATCGTCATCATGACCTCCAATGTAGGAGCAAGTCACCAGGCAAAAGGAGGACTCGGGTTTGCTCCACAAACTACGGGTAGCGACTATGACAAACTCAAGGCAACCATGATGGCAGCGTGCAAAGAAACCTTTAAACCAGAGCTCGTCAATCGGCTCGACGACATCATCGTCTTCCGTCAGCTCACCGTCAAAGACATCGAAATTATTCTCGATCTTGAGATCGAACGAGTTCAGGAAAGAGTAGCAGCTCGAGAAATCAAGCTAACGATTGCGCCGAAGGCGAAAGAATTCCTCATTAAAGAAGGGTTTGATAAAGCCTACGGTGCACGTCAATTACGTCGAGCAGTAGAACGGCAGCTAGAAGATCCGATGGCAGAAGCTATTTTACGCGAAGAAATTGAATCAGGAAAACCCGTCAGCGTCCGTGCTGGAAAAGAAGGCCTAACATTTGTCCAGTAAGCGACGGGGGAGTGGAGAGATGGAGTAGAGGAGTAATAGAACAGAGTGATAGGATCGAACAATTCCACCACTCCAAAACTCCACCACTCCAAAACTCCATCACTCCAATCCACCACCACTCCAATTCTCCATCACTCCAATCCACCACCACTCCAATTCTCCACCACTCCAATTCTCCATCACTCCAATCCACCATCACTCCAATCCACCACCACTCCAATTCTCCACCACTCCAATTCTCCATCACTCCACTTCTCCAATCCCCACTCTTTTGATTTAAAAAGGAAAAACATGAACGAAAAAGCAAAAATCATCTACACGATCACCGACGAAGCCCCGGCGCTCGCCACACACTCCCTCCTCCCCATCATTGCCGTGTACACCAGCGCAGCCGGAGTCACCGTCGAATCGCGCGACATTTCACTCGCTGAGCGCATTCTCTCTCAGTTTCCCGACTGCCTCACCGAAGAGCAACGCGTCTCCGACGCCCTCGCCGAACTCGGCAAACTAGCGATGACACCGGAAGCCAATATCATCAAACTCCCGAACATCTCCGCCTCGGTTCCGCAAATAGAAGCCGCCATCGCCGAGCTACAGACTCAAGGCTACGCCCTCCCCGACTATTCCGACCCCAAAGCGCAACCCATCTACGACACCATTAAAGGCTCCGCCGTCAATCCGGTTCTGCGCGAAGGAAACTCCGACCGCCGCGCCGCCGCCGCCGTTAAGCAATACGCAAAAAACCATCCGCACCGAATGGGCGAATGGTCTGCCGAATCTGAATCCATCGTTTCCAGCATGTCGGACGGCGATTTCTTCGCCAACGAAAAATCAGTCACCGTTCCGGAAGCGACCACCGCGAAGATTGAACTCATCGCCGAAGATGGGAGCATCACCGTTCTGAAAGACAACCTCGCATTACAAGCGGGTGAAGTCCTCGACGGAACCTTCATGAGCGCAAAAACCCTCGACGCATTTTTCGCCGAACAGATCGAAGAAACAAAAGAAGCCGGCACCCTATTCTCTCTACACATGAAAGCCACTATGATGAAGATCTCCGACCCAATCATCTTCGGTCACTGCGTAAAAGTATTCTTCAAAGACGTCTTCGAAAAACACGCAGAAATCATCGCCGAACTCGGCGTTGACGTAAAACACGGCTTCGGCGACCTCATCGCAAAAATCGAAACACTACCCGCAGAACAAAAAGCAGAAATCGAAGCGGACATCGCCGCAGTCTACGAAAACAGCCCAGACCTCGCGATGGTCAACTCCCATAAAGGCATCACAAACCTCCACGTCCCAAGCGACGTAATTATCGACGCATCCATGCCAGCCGCAATCCGCGCCTCCGGTCAAATGTGGAACAAAGAAGACAAACAACAAGACACAAACTTCATCATCCCCGACCGATGCTACGCAGGGGTCTACGCCGAAACCGTCGACTTCTGCAAAAAGAACGGCGCGTTCGACCCAACCACCATGGGCAGCGTCCCCAACGTCGGACTCATGGCACAGAAAGCCGAAGAATACGGCTCGCACGACAAAACCTTCGAAATTCCAATGTCTGGAACCGTCCGCGTTAGCGATGAAAAAGGAAACGTTCTCTTCGAACACAACGTAGAAACAGGCGACATCTGGCGCGCCTGCCAAACCAAAGACGCACCAATCCGCGACTGGGTAAAGCTCGCCGTAAACCGCGCCCGCGCAACGGGAACCCCAATCATCTTCTGGCTCGACGAAAACCGAGCCCACGACGCCCAACTCGTCGCCAAAGTCGAAACCTATCTCGCCGACAACGAAACCGAAGGACTCGACATACAATTAATGTCACCGCAAGCCGCGACCCGTGTTTCCCTCGAACGCGCCAAAGAAGGAAAAGACACCATCTCCGTAACAGGCAACGTCCTTCGCGACTACCTCACCGACCTCTTCCCAATTCTCGAACTCGGCACCAGCGCAAAAATGCTCTCCATTGTCCCGCTCATGAACGGCGGCGGACTCTTTGAGACCGGCGCCGGCGGTTCCGCCCCAAAACACGTACAACAGTTCGAAAAAGAAAACCACCTGCGTTGGGACTCGCTCGGCGAATTCCTCGCCCTTGGCGTATCCCTCGAACACCTCGCCACCGTCTTCGACAACTCGCAGGCTCAACTGCTCGCCGACACCCTCGACGAAGCGATCACAAAATTCCTCGAAACCAACAAATCGCCATCGCGCAAAGTGGGCGAACTCGACAATCGAGGAAGCCACTTCTACTTCGCTCTCTACTGGGCCGAAGCTCTCGCTTCGCAAGACAAAGACGCCGACCTAAAAACCCGCTTTACAAAACTCGCAGAGGCATTAAAAACCAACACAGAAAAGATCGTCGCCGAACTCATAGAAGTTCAAGACACCTCCATGAACCTCAACGGCTACTATCGACCGAACGAAAAGCTTGCCATCAAAGCCATGCGTCCGAGCGAAACCTTTAACAACATCCTCGAAACCGCATTATCCTAAAACAATCTGTAAAATGAAGGGTTCCAACCCTTGGAAACGAGCTGGATCAGGTTTTCACAACCGCTATCGCTAGAGGGAACCAGAGGAACAGCCGATGGGAGAGAGGGTAGAGGAGTATCGAATATCGAAGGGCTGGGCCATTTCCGACTACCGCTTTCCAAGGTTTAGGAAATCCCCTTCAGGGCGGGGATGGTTCTTTGAGGGAAGAGCGAGAGCAATTTGCCTATTTTCTGGTTTTGCCTCGCAAATTGACTGTTACCACTTTCACACCGGATTATGCACGAAACGAACGAATGTCTAAAAAAACTATAAAATGTTTAACCGCGAAAGAGCACAAAGAACAAGACGGACATTCTACCAAAAAAGGGTCGTTTTGCATTGTAAATCGTTTAAAATTAAAAGCTTATGACTATTTCGAAATTTCACGTGGGTGGCTATGCTTCTAGCAGATCAACAATTCGTTGCTGATCTTCTGTCCACTCCCCATCCCGAATGAATTCAACACCTTTAAGAAGGACTGTGTGTTGTTGACGGCTTTTCAGACAGTCGATCACGCCAGAGAATGTCCATTCGCGTTCAGAGCCTACTCCGTCGGAATCAAAAAGAGGCTGTAGCCGTTGGGTCATATGCCATTGGAGATAGTAGGCAAGCATGCAGAGAAACACGTGCGCTCGGATTCGATCGTCGGTTTTGTGATAGAAGGGGCGCATTTCAAGTTGTACGGTTTTTAGATTTTTAAAGGCTCGCTCGACATGTCCGAGGGATTTGTACGCATTGACAACCGAGTCCGTGCTCAACGTTTCCGATGGAACCTCTGTCCGTATCACGTAACACCCGTCGAGCCGCTCTTCTTGCTCTACTTTCTTTTGATCGATTGTCCACGTAAGTTTGTGCTCAATGGCTTTCTTTTGATCGGGATCCGCCTGCACTTCCCATGTGAAGAATTTCCCCATTTTGTATTTTTCAAGAACACGTCCAACTCGCGCCGAGATCACATCGGTGGTTACGCGCTTTTTGTAATCGGCAACGTTTTGCAGCCCTTCTATGGTCAGGGCGATGAGTCGTTGTCGAGTAGCGCATTCTTTTTGGGCGGATAGTGGTTTTTTGCAAAGGCAGTACCGTAGTTCTGTGTCGTCCGGGTCGATGATTTCGACGGTGTTTCTTTCGTCGAATAACTCTGGCGTCAAAACCTCTCGAGTCATCAACTCTTTAAGCTGTCCATGCGTGAGTGCGCTAATGCTACTGACTTGATCGATCTCTCGAATTTCATTTAACCGCCCCTGCGTGACCATCCCACGGTCTCCAAAAAAAATGAACTCTTTGAGCCCGTAGCTTAAGCGAACTTCGTTAACCTTCTGCATCACCGTTGTCGCATCATTTGTATTTCCCTTAAAAACCTCACATCCGATTGGGCAACCATCTGCGTTGGTAATGAGTCCGATAACCACCTGCTCATGTCCTTTTTTACCGTCACGATTACACCCAAATGTCACCAAATCGCTTTCCGCATATTCGCCCTCGAAGTACGAACTGGTAATGTCATAAAGAATCATGGAGCCGTTTGATAAATGGGTTTTAGCCAGCGTTTTTTGAATGGCTTTCTGACGTTCGAGCAACCGATCCATCGGAAGATAACACTGTTTTTCAACAGCAGGCGTTCCTTCGATTCCGCAAAGCTCCCACAGAACCGTGTTTTTTTGCCTGATTGCAAAGACCTAACTTGCTTCCTTGAAAAACGATTCGCCCAATAATCATAGCCAACACGCAATTCACCCAAGGTTCAGAGCGTGAATAAAGGATGCGGTGCAGGCCGAGATCCTTTGCTAACTTCAGAAGCATCTGGCTCGCACCCAGCTCACGTGAGGATAGAATTTTTAACGCATCTGGATCTCCCTTGGCGACCACCTCTTCACGAAAAGCGCACTGCAACATTTTGAGTTGCTCTAGTGAACAGCCCGTAATTCTGCCGTGCTGAGTATGTGCAACTTGCTTTCTCTTTTTATCCCATGAGGTTGTCCGCAAAATTCCAACTGGATTTTTTCTGGAGGTCTGGATTTCGAGGTGAATATTTCCTGTTTTTTGCTCGCATGTCCTGAATAAAGCATAATCTCGAAATAAAGCAAGCGTTATTACTTCACCATGCATGGCTATGTTTTGAAATTCAAAAAGGCTCTTTGTGCATCTATCATTGAGTGAATCGGTGACCCCCCCCCCAGAATGTCCGACAAGAGTGTTTACTAATCTTTTTCTTTACGATCTCTGCATTCCTTCGCGGTTAACAAATTTCCATGTTTTTGCAGTTTTCATGTCAAAGTGGCTACATTCATATTTCGAGACAAAACGGTAGACTGTAATTTGAAATGCCCGCTTTTTAAAAATCGTGCCCCATGCCAGA
>JAOZMR010000150.1 GCA_029934215.1 Pontiellaceae bacterium
ATGTTCTGCCAATGGTGGTGGGCAACTAAAAAGACGTTGCCCACCCTACATGGCTTTTGCTTCACTAGAAGCTCAATCAACCTTCACGGGTAAGATTACTTACACCATCTATTACAGTTATATCTCCCATACTGGCAAGATACCTCGGCTTCCCTTAAATTTAAAGACTTTTAGGTTGCGCCAAGAACAAGTCGCACAGGTTTATAAAGGCTGTGTTTCTTCATGGTTTCTCCATTTTAAAGATGTTGAAAATTGACAATATACACGCATCCTTCACACATATTTTTTAAATACTGAGGAAGTACTGAAAATTGTTCTCCTTGCTCATGCCAAGTAATCGGTAGGCTTCCTTGATCATCGTCTACTAACTCAATTTCTGGTGCCCGCAATTTTATCATGGTATTATGCCACTGTGTTCTCAAACTTTCAGGACTACTTTCATCAACATTGCCTCTTGCTTGCATTTTTTCATAAAGTGCTTCTAACTTCGCATCCGGTGTTGGTGTTATCACCAAATAAATGCTTTCTTCACCCACTTGCTGATTCAATTTAAACGACTTGTTTCGTGCTGGTATAAAATAGCGTTGTCCTTTGACAACAGGATTACGATTTTCGGTGGCTGCAAAAATAAAATCATCAGGTGGGAACAGACGTACAATTTTATGGGCAGAGTCAATTTGAAAAATATAGACATAACCATTTATGATAGGTTCAAAAATCAACTTATAATGATCGCCACTGTGTAAGATACTACCGTTGCTGAACGGTTTAAATTCCCCGTTGCCACTCGCACGATACAAATAGTTAATTTCAAAACCTTTTTGTACTAGTCCTCTGTTTTGTGCTGTTGTTGAGCTAGAAGATACACAACCCATCAGGCTTAATCCAATAGCAAATAGGAACGATAATAATTTTAATTTGCTACAAAAAGCGTACATATTTTTCTCCTCTCATCAATTACCGACGCTGAAAGACAAAATCTCCACTATCATGCCCTGATTGACGAATGACTTGAAATTCAGGTGTTTGAGCTACCTTGCCTGCCACACGTTCTTGGATAGTCTGTTTAATAAATAATTCTTCCGCCGTAAAAGCGGAATCGGTCATCTGACGCAAACCGTCTAAAAACACTTGGGCAAAAATAGAATGTCCTCGTCCACCGCTGTCTAACACAGGTTCATTGCCACCACTAGCTATCAAAACCCGCGATTTTTTTTCTCGCATTTTTTTCAGATAGTGGCGACGTTCCGCGGGTGTGGTTGCTAACTGAATGTCATTGCTACGCTTTCGAGTTAAAGTGCCAGAATAGCAGCTGTCAGATACCACGAGGATATTTCTTGCCCTGTTACGTTTCAGATGCGTCGTGATGCTGGCAGAATTAATCCATTCGGTATCCTCATTCTTTTTGGCATTGGTGGGCAACCAATAAGATGCATTTCCCTCTTTATCATAGTAACCATGACCGGCATAGTAAATTAACAAGTGATCATTTTTAGTTAATTTTTTGTTTAATTGGTTGAAAATACTCATAATGCCACTGCGAGTGGCTTGTTTGTTTAATAATAGGGTGACATGAAAACCATACTGTTCCTTCAAGACATGAGCCACCGTCTGCGCATCAGTCACCGCCATACTTAGCTGGGACAAATACTGGTAGTGGTTAATACCAATAATGAAGGCATAATATTCACCGGGAAAACGCATGGAAGGAGATGAGTCAGTCGTAATTATATTGTCTATAACCAATTCATCTTCTGGGGCGCGTGGTGGTTCGGTGTGTGAAACGATACGGAGATGGCTTGCTTTTTTTAGATGCATAGCGATTTCTTCTGCCAGTTGATGCCCTCCTTGTTTTGCGATATCCTTTGCAATAAATGCCATACTTCTCTCTGAAATTTGCTCTTTTGAAACCGCCACAAACTTATCTTCTTTATCAATAGTGGCAATCACCTCTTCCGTTGCTGAATCAACAGCTTTTAAATCTAAAGAAACATAAATGACGACATCATCTCCGCGCTTAATTTGGTCAGTTGAAAGAGATAAATAGGAAGTTATCACCACATTCTGGCTCGGCTCTTTCCTCATAAATACACGAAAACCAGCCTTTAACAATTCCTTTTCAACCACTTTCAATGCCGCTTTTACCGGTTTTGACTGACAGGATAAATGTTCTTCTGTTTGCTTACATGACAAAATGACCTGTACATTTTTATTAACAGATACTACCGGCTCCCAAACTGGTTTAGGATCAGGTATCTCTTTAACTTGACCCTCCTGTTGACAAGCGATTAACAGAATGAACACGATTCCCAAAAGGATTGCTTTAATCCGTTTTATTTGATTTTGAACCATACGACTCCTGTACTATTTTGATCTGTAGAGATGTTTACCTTCTTTGAAATGTTGCGATTTCCCTTTTTATATCGGATTGTGACATAATCACCTGAACCTTGATCAATAGTACCTAACCAAATATGGGCGGGTAATGTTGTCCATGTTCTGGTGTCTGCTTCAGGACGGACGCTTTTTTTCCAAGCACGAGTCGCTGCTACTTGAATAGTGGACATCATGCTACCAAATTGAGACATAGTGGGTGCCGCTGGCAAACTATTATTGTTACTGTTAGTATAAACATCCGCCTCTATCATTAAGAACCTCTCAGCATCTGCTTGCTTATCACTGATTTGATTGCGAATTTGAATAGAATTCTTGTCTATTTTACCCAAAGTTGTTTTCCACAAAGCTTTTTGTGCTAAAATACCATCTATTTCACGTCCTCCTCTTGTTATTGCTTGCCAACATAAATAACCTGATTTTATCAAAGGCAATGTTTGTTTCTCTGAGACAACATTCACTTTACTCACCTCATCAGTATTGCATTTAAAAGATAAAATCTCTTTATGTTTACCTTGCTGAATTTTGGTGGCACTTTGACCACTCTCAATAATAACAATCAAGGGTGCTTTCAGATGATTCATTTTTAGCTCTGATCGCATTTCTTGTAAGCGCTTTCGATGCTTGCCTTGCACACTAGAACTCATTTTACGGGCAGTAAAGTATAACAATCCTTCTAATGGAGGAAAATCTGATTGATATTGTTCTTCTTCTGCAATGGCATCTTGCAACTGACCATTGATAAATGCAGCATGGGCATTTTCATAATCACCTTTCAAAAGATAGGAAAGACCTAAATAATAATAAACCATCATTCTTTCGTAAGGTTCGCCCCGAAAAAATTTCACTTGTTCTTCATAGTAAGGCGATCTCGCTTTTTCTGCTTCTGTAAAAAAACGTTGTCTTAGCTTACGCGCCTCAGCACTCATACCATATAATGCTTCAATCTCAAAACTGGCTTCCATAAAAAGCTTTTGAGACAACGAGAAATGCCTGTCAGAAAAAAGATTTCCACCAATATTCATCAAATTTAATACTTTATCTCCTTCTTTACCGCCAGTCAATGTGTCAGTATGTTGTGGATTGACTTCACTCAATTGCGGTATCCAATCAAATTGACAACAGGGTTTATGGTTATTAGAAACACAACCGTTCAGCAATAAAAATAAAAATATGCCTGCCACAAAACACACTGTTCGTTGAACAAATGGAATTAAAATAATCTGTTTATACATCATCTGTATTCACTGAGTTAAAATTTAGGAAACAACTCTATCGATAAACTTCAGGCATTCCTGTCTTAGCCCTATCTAATTCATAGATATCTTGCCATATTAACATTGAAGTCACTAAATCAAAAAGCTCTACCGCAATTTGAGTATATCGTCGCCTTGCACCTGTTTTAGAATCAATCAAATCCATACTACTTATCTTTCCAGAAAAACGATAATGAGCACTCAATGGTGTTTCAGTCTTATCTCGATGCTCTGCACTGATAAAAAACAGCTTTCCCCTAGCCGCTTTATGCAATTCTATGCGAATTTTATCAACAATTAAATTTTTATTGACAATACTGGAACTTTCATTAACAAAATATTTCGCGTCAATAATGAGTCGTTTTCCTTCTAGCTCAGGCATGGCATCTAATAAACTCTCAATCATCTTGTTTGCTATCTCGACAATTGCTTCAGGATCAATTCCTAAATTTTCATTCTTGGGTGGTGGATTTGGTGAAGAATTGATAATACAAGCCTGTAAAACAATAACAAATAAAAAAACACTGAATCTTTTCATTGCCTCACATTAAACACATTGGGAACGTTAAAAATAGATATACTGCGCGCGGGCACAATTAAACTTTTCATGTAGGGTGGGCAAAGTCTTTTTCTTGCCCACCTACCTTTTAAAAAAATTAAGTTTATACCCGTGCCGAGTATAGCTGGTTTTTAGGGGACCAGCAAACCCTTTAATTTATGCCAACTCCGTTTGCACAGGAATTGATTTTACTTAGATACTTATTACTTATAGAAGATGGCAACTTAGGTTAATGTATTTAGTTTAGAACAAGATTCAGACCAATATTAATGGATAATTGATCTAGGCCAGAGTCTTCTGCAAAAGTATGCCGATAACGCAATTCTGTGCTTAGATACACATTCTCATTAAGAAAACTTTTTATTCCAGCTTGTCCACCAAGCTGAAGATAAGTACCCGTATCATCACCAGAACCAAAATAAAGAAAACCAGCTGCGCCGCCAAAATAAGGAACGACATTAGATGTAGAAATCAAGTTATAATTGTAAGTTCCATCAAGAGAAACGAAAGAGTCTGTTTCTGAATCTGCCGAAAATATCATACCAAATGCCTGTACACCAATTTCATGGTTTTTCGTAAAAAATTTTGAATAGTTAGCACCAAGAAATAACATATCAGTATCATTATCATCAGCAGACATACGGGTCAAAGAACCATTGATACCAGCTGCTGTTGATCCCTCTTGAATTCCTTCAGCAAACACATTACTGACAGAAATCGAAGAAGTCATGAGTGTAAAAAAAACCAATAATACATTCTTATTCATAATAAATCTCAGATTTGTGATAAACAAACAAAAGTGAAAATAAACCTATAGGCGTTCAGATAAATGATTTCACTAAAAAATCTTCAAGGTTTTCAAAACCTTGAAGGTTTCGCTACTCTATTTTTCTGAATGTCTATATATTCTAAAGCTTACAGCCTACCCAAGCTCATCACTGCTTTATGCAATGCCTAGTATTAACTTCTCCATATTCCCCAATGATACGACTTGAATACTCATTATTCTTGAATATTGGAAAAGAATATGACATCAATGTATACTCATCTTCACTGGCCTCAACATAGCTACTACCAAGCCCAGTACATGATGTTTGTTTTATATATCCCCCATCTTCAGTTACATACTCCTTTTCTGTACACCGCTCTTCTACAAAGAAAGCTTTAGTTATAATAGGCCCCCCGCCCATTTCATCCCAAGTTTCATAAGAACCATAGTCATCAGGATTAATTTGAGCCACAGAGCAAGTCTGTGTGCTTGATTCATCTACTACAACTTCAGTCCCTTCAGAAGGAAAGCAACCACCCGAATCACAAAAAATAGTTGTTTGACCAACTGCTTCTTGGCAACCGGAATTATTAATAGTAAATGGCAAATTGACTACACGACTATAATCATATCTTTCCTCACAGACCGTTGTTCCACGCAGCTCAAAACCAGATGAATCCAATAAACCAAATGCTGCTACCAAGGGTAGACCATTTTGACCAATTATAGTCATTAGTACACCATCAAAAGCAATAGATTGAATTTGATCCATTGTGCCATCAAGCCCTGCGCCGCTATTGGCACGTAAGTAAGGGTAATTAAAAATATTCACGTTAGCGACATCTAAGCCCTGAGCAGCCAATATTTGAGCTAAGTTTTCTTCTACTGTCTTTCGGGCTTCTTCTACTTTCTCAGTTTGAATAGACTGGCTCTGCCAATTTGCAAAAACATCTTCCAACTCAGTCAAGTCCATCCTTCCAGTAGCCAGTTGAATTGCTGCTGTCGTTAGCGAAGTGATATGAACGGTTGCACTTGGAGTCGTCTCATCCAGGTAAGAGTATAAAAGCTCCCCTTCATTATCTCCACTGCCTTCTGCTTTTAAAAAATAAGGAGGGGCAATGGGTAACTCCAACGAGTAAGTTCCATCAGCATTTATATTTGCACTTCGTAAGTTGCCTGCTTGATTTACTCCAAAAGCAGTTCCTTGGAATGCTTTGCCTGTAGCAACAACACCGCTTAAAATTATTTGCGGCGTGTCGCTCTCTGTGGCGGGTGACTCCGTTGAACTGCCATCGTCGTCGCCACCACAGCTTGCTAAACCTACTGTTAAGCCCAAAGCCAGTAACTTAGTAGTTACTAAACGCATAAAACACTCCTTGAAAAATTAATTATTCTTTGTTTCTATAGGTAGGCCAACCTACACTTGCTCTACCCATAATGATACCCTCAAAGCCGAAGAAAATAGGGGACAGAGCACATTTATTTATGTACTGAACGACTTGGGGGGCGTAATGGCAGTTACATTGCCATTTGGATCATAGCTGTCATGAATTTGCCTTTCATCAGCATAAAATGTTGTCCCCTATTATTCGAGGAATGGTGGGTTTAACTACCCTACGCTCGCTTTCAGACAAAATTCCACACACAAGTCAACCGCCAAAGCGGGTACAAATTGCCACCGCCTATTGGGTGGCATATCATCTTCTAGTCAATTTACTGGGTTAGGTGATTTAGGAGTCGCCGATACTATATCTATAACATCAAGCCGCACCCTATCCAACTCGAAAACTTCGTGATACAAATTAATGTTTTCCATCCATAATTTTTTAACAAAATTTTTCGATTGGT
>JAOZMR010000151.1 GCA_029934215.1 Pontiellaceae bacterium
TGTTTCCGCACCGCGTTCCAAGGGTTGGACGTTTTTGTTGTACTGGTTTTTGGTAGAACGATAAATTCCACTCCCCTAGAAAAAGGAGCGAAACACCTTAATTCGATCACCCGCTTCAACAGGCACATCTAGCTCCGGAGACTTATCAAGTTCTTTCGCGTTGTATGTCGCAACTTGACCATTCCGCGTAATTGTCACCTTTGCTTTATTCGCATACTCGGTGTATCCGCCAGCGGCCGCAATGGCCTCCAACAATGTGATTCGCCGATTCAACATATACTCCTGCGCTCGCCGAACCTCGCCTTCCATATAGTAGATTTTCGCATGCGTCTGGATGTTTACCGTGATATTTCGGTAAATTTCACCTTCAGTATAAATGCGCTGGATTTCACGCTCGAGCGCAGAGGTGGTTAAACCAACCGCCCGAACCGGCTCATCAATGTAAGGAAGCGTAATGTTTCCATGCTCATCAATGACCGCATCCATCTGCTTTTCTTGAGGGATTCCCAGCAAGCTAATCACGACCGGATCCAGTGCTCTTAATTTGTAGAGACCAACAAGAGGCGCATCTCCACAATCGGAAGATGTGTCAACCGTTGTTTGGCTGATGCAACCCGCGAGCAAAAAGCCAAGCAATACCATAAAACATAGTTTAAATTTTTTCATTAGATGCCCTTTTAAGAGGTTTTCTCAGGAGATGATTCTCCAGAGTGATAATAGTTCGAGTAATACGAATGGTAATAGTAGTAGTAATCGTCACGCATGATATTGATGTTATTGAGAACGACACCAACCTGCGGAACGCCAAGGGTATCGAGCGTCTGTTTAGCACGCATAATCATGTCTCGTGGATATTTCCGATATTGTACAACCAAAACAACCCCATCCATCTCTTTTGCGATGACGGATGAATCGCTAATCCCGACGAGTGGTGGTGTGTCAAAAATAACAATATCGTATTTTTGTTTCAAACTTGCGACCAACTCTCCGATCCTCTTCGGATCCATCACCCCTAGCGATGTACGAGGGAGCCGTCCACTTGGGAGGAAGTGTAGCCCAGGAACGCTAGTGGTTTTGATGGTTTCTTCCACAGGAACATCACGCAACAGAACATTGGTTAAGCCGAAACGATTCGACACGCCCAAAATGGTATGTTGCACCGGACGACGTACGTCAGCATCCACCAACAGAACTTTTTCGCCCTGCTGCGCACAAACATATGCGATGTTAAATGCCGTGGTAGATTTTCCTTCCCCTGCCCCCCCAGCGACAACAGCAAATGCACCTTTTGTTGCTCCACCCGATTCTGCAAACGACATGTTGGTGCGAACCACACGATATCCTTCTGCATGGTCACTATCTGGACCTTCTTCAATCAATGGACGTACATTCTGCGGGATCAGCCCAAGAACCGGTAGATTAATCCAACGTTCAACATCGTCAGCCGTTTTGATCGATGTATCGAGATATTCAATAAAGTAGGCGAGCCCAACACCAGAACCGAGCCCGACAAAAATACTCAATAGAACATTTAGCATTAAGTTAGGACTCACCGGACGGGTCGATTCCTCGGCAGCATCAATAATCTCAACCGGTGTACGAGGGATTTTTAGAGTAATGCCTTCTTGAGCCAAACGAGCCTGAAGAGCGTTCATGATCGAACGTTGAATCTCAAGCTCCTGTCTAGCGCGATTGAACGGTAGAAATTTCTCTCGCTGGGATGCTCGTTCGCTTGTTTGAACACCACGAAGCTCCTCTTCTAGTGCGTCAAACTTGGCTTTTGCCACAACATATTGAGCACGCGTCCCCATCTTGATTCCGTCCAGCGCCTTCGCAAGCTTCTTCAGCAAATCATCAAGAGCTGCCTGCGTTTGTTTCACTTCAGGATGGTTCTTGCCATAACTCTGTAAAAGCGTACTTAAAAGCACGTCCTGATTTTTGATTTCTGTACGAATAGATGCCACAAAAGCATCTCCAGCCAAATAGCTCGAAGCCGTTAAAAGGTCTTCATCGCTCATCGCCTCCAATTGTTCGTACCGTGCCTTTTCCACCAGCATTTGAACGCGGGAAGCAATCCGGTCTCCCTCCAATTGTTGAAGACGAAGCTTTTCAACGCTTCCGGCGCCGACTCCTTCGGAGAGAACAGTAATATCTAGATCCTCACGGATCGTTTCCACCTTTTGTTCGGCGGCATTCACCAGCTTCTGCTGCTTCTCAAGTTCGCGGCGCAAGGCATCCAGCGCACGGGTCATCTCTTTGTGCTTAAGATCCAAACGCGCATCGCGATAAACATCCGCCAACTCATTGGCAATACGCATCGCCTCGTTGGGGTCCTTACGCTTCGCCATGATGGAAACCAACGAGGTGTCGCGAGCCTGCCCAACGGTTAAACTCGACCTCAAAATTTTGTAGGCGTGTTCTTTTGTTAAATTCTCGCCCTTTCGTTCCCACGCCTCCTGCAGGTTAAGACGATTAATGACCTCATAAAGAATAGGCTTGGACTGAATGATTTCGAATTGCGTACGCAAAAAATAGGGATCGTAACCGCCTCCAAATTGCGAAGAAGGGTTAAACGGATCGATATCCACATTATCTCTGTTCACCTCAATACGCGACTGAGACGCGTAAATTTTCGGCAGAGTAAACGTATAGGCAGTACCCGTGATTACTACGAGAAGAAGAACCGCAAGCACGATCTCCTTACGAGAGCGAATCACCCTCCAATAGTCCAAAAAATGAAGTGTCGTTTCCTTCTTTTGCTCTTCGCTCATTCGCTTTTCCCTTATTCAAAAAATGATGGTGGGGCTTTTAAACCCCACCATAGTACTAAAACGTGGTTCAAGTTAAGACTCGATGAACTACAAGTTAATGCGCCATCCGAGATCAAAACGATTCTGATCCCAATCACCTACACCTGAATCAAACTCAACTCTAGTGTGTGAAACACCCACTTCGAAGAAGTTTATACGATTCATCTGATATGACAATCTAACATCGCATTTCAGGTTTTCATCACCTGTAGAAGCTCCACCCACTTCAGAGTCATCGAAACTCGTGTCTACGAAGCTAACTTCGGCTTCTGCTTTAATTTTTGCAGTCACCTCTTGCTTAAAACCAACACGGATATCGTGTGCTGTTTGGGAATAGAATCCCTGCATTCCAGACTGGGAGGTTTTATACACATAGTCTGCCGACAACTTCGTTTTAGGCGAAAATGAGTACGTTAAGCCTGTTCCAAAGAGTGGATCCACAGATGAATCAATTGCTCCAGAAGGTCTGCTGTATGTACAACCAGCTTTCACGCGCCCTTTCAGATCTTGATTAAATGCATGATTAAGAGTCACAACCGGTTCGGATTGACGCAAAGACGTATCGCGTTTGTCGTAGCGTGTTTCACGCTCAGTAAACCCAAAGGTAACTGATGTTTTAGACGGAACCAATTCGGTAGAAAGCTTAATGCCACCTTCTAGCTTTGTGTAATCATCCCCTTCAATAAGCGTGTCATGTCTAGCAATCTCATGACTAAACAAAAAATCGAGGCGATTTTTTTCACTTAAAACATGAGTCGTGTTTACTCCGAACTTGTTCAAACGATAATTTTTCCGACCATCACTATTCTGGTTCGTTTTATCATCCTGCTTATAAAACTCTGACAAACGAATCATGAAGCGATCCGAAACAGAATGTGTTAACAACGCTTTGATATTCGGGTGAAAATCGTTTTCTGTATCGTTTCTCACGGTCAGTTTCGAATTGACCTTGAAATCTGTTCGATCCGACAATGACGCAAGATAAGACAATACAACAACGTCTTCTACATAAGAGGAAGATTTCCCATCCGCTTTCTTTTCAACGTTATCGTCATGACCGAATCGAAGCGTGTTACTCACCTTAAATGGGCGTGAGCCCTCTGCAAAAACCTGCCCTGCTATAAGCCCGACTAGTACGGGCAACACATAATATTTACTTTTCATTTTGTTTTCCTTTTTTTGAAATTTCAATTTTGACGCTTTTTATTCTGGAGTGGCATGCTCTTCATCGTCGACAACTTCGCCTACATCACTAAACCAACCATCACCAAACGAGTTTGGAACTGGTTTAGGTGCTGGTTTAGGTGCTGGTTTAGGCTTAACAGGTTTTGGTTTGACGGGGTCTGGAACAACTGGATCAACGTTTTTAACGACTTCCTTAACGAGCTTAACAATCTCCGGCGCAACAGATTTAGGATCATTAATTTCGCCAGCTACAATCAAATCAGTTGTAACAGCAACAACGGGCTCAGCAATTTTCGCGCCGATTTTACTATCCTTAACAGCATCCGTAGTTACATGAAGTAAAGGCTCATCACCCGTAATCATAACCAAAGCAATCGCTTTGCGAATCAAGACCTCGTTTTTTGTTTTCGAAACCTCATTTAGTAGCGAAACGAGCGCTTCTTTTTTTTCTTCATCAGAAGAAGCATCCGCCAAAATGGCGAAAGCCTTCGTTTTCAACAAAGAAACAGCCGCTTTAACACCTTTTCCACGCAACACTCTACGTATTCCGAGTTCTGCATAAACAGACGAAAACCCTAAACACAATGCTACACCTATACCTACAACTCTCCTCATTCTCGTATTCATAACGACTCCTTTAATTTAACTTCACACGATACTTAAAAAACCGATCGACCTCCGAAAGACTCCCATCTTTTGTTCTCCGTAAAAACCATCGCCATAACGATTTTGTTTCTATGTCGTTCAAAAGACAGAAATCAACCCAAGAGGAAATTCCATCTGGTCTCTTAATTTCTCCATTCTCTAAAACAAACTCGCCAGCAAACAACAATTTTGACTGACCTACCGCCTTAGCAAAATCTTCCTTTTTAACAAGAGCTTTAGGATTCATCAAATCCTCTCGATCAAAGCAGACCCCGTGGTCTTCTAAAAACGAAACACACTCCTTTACAGAAGCCTTCGATGAAACATTTCTCTTAAAACAATCTTTTGCCAAGAGCACTGATAAATCAGCGAAAGTCGGCTGGGCCGACACAAGAAAAGGATGCAAACACAGCAACAAAATAGATCGTTTAAAAATTTTCATCTTAATTGAACCGCTCGTAACCATAGTAACCTCATCCTTTTCTCCAAAATTTCACTTTTGAATCTGTCTCTCCTGAAGAAAGGCAGAAATCTGAAGGATTCTTCTCCCTACGTCAAATATAATAAAATAAAAATTTCCGCCTTTATTCGAACCGCCCTTTTCATTCATGATATCGGGTATGAAACAAAACTCCCACACTATCGTTCTCACGACCGAACAGCAAAAAAAGCTGATCGCTCATCTGTCTAACCAAAACTACAAGATCGTCGACGTGCCGCACACCCAAATTGCGGTCGCCGCAGACACCTGCCGCATCAACCTCTATAAATCTGGAAAATGTCTTATACAAGGGAAGGGAGCGGAGGAATGGATCACGTTCACCCTTGAACCAGAAATCACAGGCGAGGCCCGCCTTGGCTACGAAGCGGTGCTTGATCCAGAAAGCGTTCAGCCCCATATGGGAATTGATGAAAGCGGGAAAGGCGATCTTTTCGGGCCTCTCGTGATTGCATCTGTCTACACCGATGCAAAAACCGTAGAAATCCTCACAGAGATCGGCGCGAAAGACAGCAAGCGCATCTCCAGCGACCGCATTGCCCTGCAACTCGCATCGGATATCCGCAAACAGCTACCCGGTAAATTCGCAATCGTCACCCTCGGGATGGAAGCCTACAACCGGATGTACGGAAGCATGCGCAATGTGAATCGGGTTCTTGCATGGGGGCATGCCCGCGCCATTGAAAATCTTCTTGAAAAAGTGCCCGACTGCCCGCGTGCGCTCTCGGATAAGTTTGGCCCGAGCCACCGAATCGAAACCGCCTTAATGAAGAACGGGAAAAAGATCCAGATGGACCAACGAACGAAAGCGGAATCTGATCCTGCGGTTGCCGCTGCCTCCATTTTAGCACGTGCCGCCTTTTTGAATGGGCTACGAAAACTCGAAAAGGATTTTGGCATTGCCGTCATTCCGAAAGGTTGTTCGGCAAAGGTCAAACAGATAGCCACAGAGCTGGTTGCGGAGAAAGGGCCAAGCATTCTAAAAAAAACCTGCAAGTGCCACTTCAAAACCACGGAAGAGGTTCTCAGAGCCAACGGCTACACCCGCGCCGACCTCTGACCAAATGATAAGAATCGGTGCGGGGAATCGGTGCGGAAGAATTTTCACCATTCGCTATCGCTAGAGAAACAGCCGAGGAAATCAGAGAGGCAATGAATGAAAAAGTAGCTGTTATTAATCAAAGCTTGGCGTTAAATTCATCCGCAAATGGTCGTGGTTATATTTTTATCCGTCATTTGCAACGGGTTTGAATGCAAAATTCATCTTGGCTTGAGTCCCTAAAAAGGGGGGGTTATATGCGAATTTTCTGACATGCGCGAAAAGCAAGTGAATATTTATCGGGACTTCACAGTTATAATAATTAACAATCCAAAACAGAACGCTGTTACGAAAAAAATGAATGCTTTGAATGTCGCGTTTCGCTGGATTTTTGCGAAGGCGTATCTCTTCGGATTTCGTGCTGATCCATTGAATCAGGAAATGATCGCTTATGCGAGAAAGGAGGAATCGTTCCAAGGTCTGGAGTGAGAGCAGGGGTGTTGAGTTTTGGCAGAGCCGATATGTAAAATAAATAAATATTAAACGAAGGACTAAAAATGAAGTATAAAAATAGAGTGAAATTGTGTGTTATTTT
>JAOZMR010000152.1 GCA_029934215.1 Pontiellaceae bacterium
GGGGGATCTTCCAGAGCCTAAATCAACCCACAGATTCTGCTGAAGAGGCGTTTTTTGGAAGAATAGCGCGATTCGGATGCCAATATCGAACATCCAATAACAAATAACATTTCGCAGGCGCTGAGAGTGTGACCGCCGTGGAAAAAGTTTCCAAGCATTGGAAAAATCTACAGCAAAATTTCCAATGTTTGGAAAGCGACCCAGAATTGGGCTCGTTCAAAGTAGTTCGTGCCGATGTTTATGAATATCTCAAACGGGGCGCAGCCCCGTTTGAGTTTGATCTGATTTTTACTGATCCGCCGTACGATGAGGTCGATCTGCCGAAACTGCTCGATGTCCTCGGTGATGCGATGGCACCCGACGGTCTTTTGGTGTTTGAAATGCATAAGCGCGATGCGGTTGAGGTTTCCAAACCTTGGAAACTTCTGAAGGAAAAGAAGTAGGGCTCAACCAAAGTTCTGTTTTTGACCCGCGCTGTTTAAACCGAGTTTCTGACCGTTTCACTCATTTAATCGCCTTAAACCGTTGCGGTTAAGCAGGTTAAACAGAGAGGATTGTTAAGCTTCTTAAACTTTGTACCCATGCAAACCTGAAAACAAAGTTTGCACTATTATCCCAAATCGGTAGTTTACAGACATGTGCATAGAACGAGTCCCAAATAGAAACTCTCCGCCCTCTGTTCTCCCAAAGAACGAGGCTGGAAGCGCTCGTCTACGTTTTATGAAGCATCTTCTGTTTTCCAAGGTTCGGAACTCGGTCATCAAAAATACCTCTCCCTTCGACATCCGAAATTCCTTGTTCGATATTCATCTCATCCCCCCTCGCCTGTTGCTCTGACTTCCTCTAGCGCAGCGGTTGTGGAAAATCTTAATGGAGATTGGTGTTGAGTCCGTCTTTTTTTTGCGTTCTCTCGCGGTTAATAAATCTCCATGTGTTTGCAGCTTTCAGGTCGAAGTGGCTCTATTCATATTGCGAGGCAAAACTCAAAAAAGGGCGTTTTTGTATGAGGGCTGGTCTTTTTTTGAGTTCCATGCGCTCTATCATGGCTAATGAATCTTCCAATGGTTGGAAGTTTTCCGATGTTTGGAGGAGATGAGCTGGTCTGCACGATAGGACGATCGCACTAACGGTCCGGCTGCTACGCCTGTGAAACCGATCGTATGAGCTTTTTTTGCAAGTTCGTCAAACTCCGCAGGGGAAATGTAGCGCTCAACCGGATGGTGGTCGCGGGTCGGTGCCATATATTGCCCCAGTGTTAAAAGACGAACGCCTGCCTCGAATAAATCTTCCATGGTTTGGAAAATTTCTTCGTCGGTTTCGCCTAGCCCAAGCATGAGCCCTGATTTGATTTGGATCGGTGGGTTTTTTGTATGAGCCCGCCCGTCCGTTTCGGGTTGTGAAGACCTGTTTGCTGCTTTTCGAAGTGTCGCAAGCGACTGCGCGTAGCTTGCCTGCGGACGAATCGCCGATTGTAAGCGTTTTACGGTTTCTAGATTATGATTAAATACGTTCGGTGCTGCGTCTAATACGATGTCGAGGTGTTCGACAAAGTCCGGTGTCAATACCTCAACCACGATATTTGGAGTTCGTTTCTGCACGGAGCGAATTGTTTCGGCAAATGCTCCAGCGCCGCCATCTGGAAGGTCGTCGCGGGTTACACTTGTAATCACCACATGTTTCAAGTTGAGTTTTTCAGCTGCCTCGGCCACACGCGCTGGTTCTCCAGAATCCAGCGGAAGTCCTTTGCCTGTTTTTACCGCGCAAAAACGACAGGCCCGCGTGCAGATATCGCCTAAAATCATCACCGTCGCCGTTCCGGAGTTCCAGCATTCATGGCGATTCGGGCAGTTCGCGCTGGCGCAAACTGTATTGAGATTCAGATCCGCAAGAAGTTTGCTCACATCTGGATATTTCTCGTCCGTCGAGATTGGGCGCCGAAGCCATTTTGGAAGTCGTTGTGTCGGTTTGGTTTGTGTTGGTTTTTTCATGGTTTCCTATGCCGTTTAAATGCGTCTCGCAGAGCGGGTACCGTGAAGTGTTCTGTTTCGATGCGGGTGAAACGCCGCCCAATATGGTCTGGTTGATGCGCGTCCGATGATTGAATGATGGCCCATTTTTTTGCATTCGGCGGGATTTTTGAAACCACTTCAACCGCATCGTACGGAAGATCTGGCAAAAAGCCGAGTTGAGATACGGCGCCTAGATATTCGCGGTCGATGTGCGAAGGGATGCACAGTGCCCCTGCTTCTAATGCCATGGGTACTAGGTCGAAGAATGATATGTCGGTTGCTGCAAAAAGAAGTTTTTCTGCAAATCCGGTCACGTCTCCATCGACGGTGACAATGGGTTGCAGTCCAAAGCGGTCTGGGTCGTTAGGGAAGTTTTGGATTGAGTCGTATATGATTCGACCCCATTCGAGCGCAGGTTCTAGTTGATCGAACAAGCAAAGCGTGTGTACCTCCTCAGAGGAGGTCGCTTCCAGCCCGTACAGGCAGGGCATATTCGCTTCGATGCATGCGTCGTGAAATGCGGGAAGGTTTTCTGCGCAACCGTGGTCTGTGAGTGCAATGCAATCGAGCTTCGCTACCTTTGCTCTCGCAACAATCGTGCGAGGGCTCATTTCTAGTGTCGCACAGGGCGACAGGCAGGAGTGAATATGAAAATCAACGCGGGCTTTCATTAGAGTCACCGAAGTGAATGCGCAAGCGTAACTGTTGCATCGAACTGATTGTCCGAGGTGCTGAATAGCGCAATTCCTTCATCCGCTGCTGCCTCAAGCACATCGGGTGTAACAGAACGCCCGTGGCAGAAGATCACAGCGAGAGCTCCGGAGAGCGAGGCGACTGCGATGGTGTTTTTATGCGCTTGGATAGTGATCAGCACTTGGCCATCCTTCAGATTCCCCATCACATCGCTCAATAAATCAGAGGTGTAGCCGCCGGTAATTTCAGCGTCCTCAAATTTATTTTGTACGCAACAAAACCCGACAGAATTCAATTCACTAACTTTCATTAATCTACTCCTTTTTTCAAATAAACGATTGCTTTAACCATGGTTCCCATTTCGACTCCGGACTGGATTTCGAACTCGTCGGAAACCCGTTTTACATTTGGCAAACCCATCCCTGCACCAAACCCCTGCGAACGAATCCAGTCGTTCGCTGTGGAAAACCCTTCTGTCATTGCGGCATCGACATCTGGAATGCCTGGCCCAAAATCATTCGCCGTGATGCGCACACGACCCTCATCCACCAACATCGTAAATGTTCCGCCGTGCGAGTGAGCCACAACGTTGATTTCCAGTTCGTAGCTAGCAATCGCAGCGCGGCGGATCACTTTCGAAGGAACTCCGCGTGCTTTCAGTTCTTTTTTCAGCTCGGCCGATGCTCTACCCGCGTGCTCGAAATCGTAGCGAGTGAGGCGATAGATGCGATGAAAGGCGGTGATCTTTTTATCAATAAGTTGCGACTCTCCCTCCTCGATCTCATCGAGTTGGCGCGACAACTCACGAATCAATGCAAGGTTGATGTTGCGAGGCGTGACAATGCCAACCAACTCATTATTCTGATTCACCACCGGGAACCGACGATATGAGTATTTCGTGAAAGCCGACATTGCAAACGTCAGCGGAACCTCATCGCTCAACGTCTGTACATCGGAAACCATATGAGAGGCAACCGTGTCGTCGAGATACCCGCCCTCAATCGCCACCATAATATCGTGCATACTAACAATTCCAACCACATGACAACCGTCCACCACGGGTACACCGCTAATCCCGTTGCTCTTCATGATTGTTTGCACTTCCCACATCGTACACCGGCGCGTCACCGTGAAGATCTTCGATGTCATCACATCGCGCACCTTCAAGCCATACGCAAGCTCCTGGATGCGGAGACCCGACTCGTCACGAGGTTGAGGCACTTCGTTCATTGATCTCGCTCCTTTAGCTGACCCAAAAGAACGCAGGCATCATACGTCGCAACCGCGCCACAAAACAGGGGCATTGCCTGCTCGCGTGCGACCGTCGCCATTCCGGGAGGCGCTTGGCGCCGATGCACCAGCACAATCGCTGTCGCCCCGATTAGAGCCGCCGTACGAACCACCTGCGGAGACGTCAGCGACGTCAATAAAAGCTGATCGTCCCCCTCGCTCACCAAAATATCGCTAATTAAATCCGACGCGAACACCTCTGTAATTTTCAGCGATTCCCAACCGTTCTCCGCGTAAAGCGGCGTGGCATCAAGCACTTCAACAATCTGTTTTAAATTCATGCGAACAAACGTACACCAAAGTTCCAAGCATTGGAAAACATCATCGACGAAAAATGTGCATGTTGAACACGGACAGGTCTACAGAGCACCCGCAATCAAAACGCATACGCTCAGAATGGCGATCAGCCACGTCTGCGGATCGCGTGCCGCAAAATCAAGCGGATCGTCAGAGAGCTTACCGCTAGAAGCGAGCCACCAGATTCGCCCGATCCAGTAAAGAACAAGCGGGCAAAGCAGCCCAAGAATCGACGGCGTTTTATAAAACTGCACAACCTTATCGCTATGAATATACAGCATAAGAACAACCGCAGAAAGAATCCCGCTCCCCACTCCGAGCCCCATAAGCCAAGGCAGATGCCGTGCGTGGTATCCACGACCGCGAGCTCGGAGTTTTTCAGGATTCTCTCGAACCGCTTCGCGCAGTTCAGCATACCGCTTCACAACGCCCAAGCTCAAAAAAATGGCGATCGAAAATGCAATAAGCCAGGGCGAGGTTTCCACACCATAAGCGGCCGTTCCCGCAAAAATCCTAATCGCATAAAATGCGGACAGTGTAATGACGTCGATCAAAACCATTTGCTTGAGTTGCCACGAATACAGCGTTGTAAGAAACAGATAAATCAGAAGAACAACGACGTACGATATCGACAGAAAACTCGCCAGCCCCAGAGCGATCGACACAAGAAACGGCGAAGCAACAGCCCCCGCTAGCAGATCAACATCACCAGCCGCGAGAGCTCTTTTTTGTTTTCGTGGATGATGTTGATCCGCATGCAAATCGAACAGATCATTAAACAAGTAGATGGCAGAAGCCGCACAACTAAACGCAAAAAAAGCGACTACGGCTTTTCCGTAAATCACAGAACTACCTAACTCATGCGCCAGCAGCATCGGCAAAAAAACGAGAACATTTTTTATCCACTGATGAACCCGAAGAGCTTTAAACCAGCCCCTCCACGAGACCGGACGATCCTCAAAAACCGTTACATCTTTTCCGTGCAAAGCTCGCCGCACCGATCCGCAAGGATTTACCGAAATGATTTCAGCCGCCGCGTCCCAGACGATTAGATCGTCCGACGAATTCCCCGCATAATCAAATCCATGTTCCCCGAACCGAGCAACCAGCGCATCACGCTTCCGAGTTGCCTTCAAATTAACGAAACCATCGCTCGCGATCACCTCAGAAAAAAAACCAAGATATTCCGCAATCCGACGAGCCACCGATCCATCCGAAGCCGTAGTCAACACCAACACCCGCCCGCTCCTCCGTTCCGCCTCCAAAAAAGGAAGCAGTTTTGAATGATAAGGCAACGCCGCAGGATCCAGCGCGACCTCCTTGGCAACACACTCCTTAAAAGCGGCAAGCCCCTTCGATGCCCAACGCGGGATCGAAAAAACCGCAGCCGGCCGAGTACGAATCAACAAAAACAACGCCTGCACAAACGTATCCGTCTTCACAAGCGTTCCATCGAGATCGACACAAAGGGGGCGGGATTTAGATATAAATTCATCAGTCATATATAAAAGAGTATCCAGAATATTTCGGCAAAACTCAAATTTTTATGGAAAAAGGATCCACATTACGTCACGCTATCGCCACTTCAACAACCCCAAAACCAATCCAACCTATATATGAATCCACTCGAAAACATACGCATCGTACTCGTAGAACCCCAAAGCTCCGGAAACATCGGTTCCGTCTGCCGCGTCATGATGAATATGGGCATCACCGACCTCGCCATCATCAACCCGCACGATCGGCACAACTGGGACGAAGCACGGCGCCTCTCATGCCACGCCGACACCCTCCTCGATGCCCGGAAAACCTTCCAAACCTTGGAAGAAGCGATTGCCGAATGCACAATCGTCGCCGGAACCAGCGCCCGCACCGGCATGTACCGCGACCACGCAAAAATGCCACGCGAACTCGCGCCCATCATCCTCGACTCCGCCGCCCACCACAAATCCGCCCTCGTCTTTGGTCGCGAAGACACCGGGCTCACCAACGAAGAGCTCGCGATCTGCACCCACATCATCAACATCCCATCGAGCAAAATCTACCAATCGCTTAACCTCTCACACGCCGTAATGGTCTGCTGCTACGAACTCTTCCTCACTGCCGGAAGCGGCGACTACCACCCACCGCACGAACGATCAACCGAAGCGACCGGTGAGATACGCGAACGCCTCTTTAAAGCATGGAGCCACATGATGCTTGAAACAGGATTTTGCAAATCCGACAAACTCGAACACATGATGATGGGCTTGCGCCGCATTTTCAATCGCGGAAAACTCACAGAAAACGATACAAAAATCCTACTTGGCATTGCCAAACAATCCAGTTGGGTAGCGAACGAATTAAAAAATAAGCGTCCACGATAAGACAAAAAACTTGCATTAATCGACCCCTGAGTCTACCTTTCGACCATCTCTGCGGGCCTGTAGCTCAGTCGGTCAGAGCAGGAGACTCATAATCTCTTGGT
>JAOZMR010000153.1 GCA_029934215.1 Pontiellaceae bacterium
TTTAGCTGCCGGCGTTAAAGTCGGGCGAGACCGTTTCTTTGGCGTCCTAAAAAGCAAAGGTCTTTTGCTGGAACGGTTGCCAAAGGCACCGCGAACAACGAATAGCCGTCACAGCTTGCCCGTATTCACAAATCTGTTTGCCGATATGGTTGTGACGGGCTTTAATCAGGCATGGGTTAGCGATATTACGTATATTCGTACGGATGAAGGGTTCCTTTATCTGAGCCTGATTACGGATGATTGGTCTCGCAAAATTGTCGGATACTATGCGGGGGATACGTTGGAGGCCGAGGAGTGTCTGATGGCCTTAAGTAAGGCAGTGAAAGGACTCGCAGAGGGATATTTCCCAATCCATCACTCGGATCGAGGTTGCCAATACTGCTCGCATCGGTACACGGAAACGTTACGAGAATACGGACTTGGCATCAGCATGACCGAAGAAAATCATTGCTACGAAAATGCCAAGGCCGAGCGAGTGAATGGCATCTTAAAACAGGAGTATGGTTTGGGAGGCACCTTTCGTACAAAGAAGCAGGCGAAGGAATCCATCGATCAGGCGATATTGCTTTACAACACACGCCGCCCACATTTGGCTTTAAATTACAAAACGCCGGAGGAAGCCCACAGCAAAAGCTAAAAGGTTTTTTAAGAGCCCCCCCTCCTCCGGAGGAGGGGGGAGAATTGCCCCGCCCTTCGGGACGGGTCAATGATCAGGAAACGGCTCCTTTCGGAGCCTCAGAAAAAGAGAGAACAAAACTAAAAAGTGACAACTTTAAATCAGGACGTGACATTGCGAGGCAAACCTCTAAAGTTGGCGTTTTGTATGAGGGCTGATGTTCAGAAGCTCGGTTTAGTGGTGCAAAAAAAGACAAAACCGCTCTTCGTGAAACGAAAGGCGGTTTTGCTTTTTTGCTGCCTTTTCGAGAAAAGGCAGCGCTTCTAGGGCTTAGTGTTTACGCATTTTGCGTCTAGCCTTCATGATGATGGCTTTGCAGTTCCGACCTAGTTGTTTCAACAAGTCGATTTGCAGATCGACATTGTGCATCTCTTCGGGATCAATCCCGTATTCATAAGGAATCATGATGTTCCTCCTCTTTTTTGACATCAGCCTAATTGCTTTTGCCGCTTTCTTTTCAACGTTTCCAACCGTTGGAAACGTTATTCATGTGGCGTTTGTACTCTTCCTGCGCAATAGGTCAACGCGAGAATTGTTAAATTTTCGTCAGGTGTCTGCTTTCAAAAAGCGGATAGTGCAGTTTCTTACCGTACTTCGCAGTATATGTTAGCGTAACACTCATTTTTAGGAATCCCAAACAACGTTCTGTGCGGGTGTGGGAATTCTTCTGCACCGATTCTGTGCGCTTGATTCTTATCATTTTTTCACAACCGCTGTCGCTAGAGGAAGTCAGAGGAGCAACCGAGGGGGAGAGATTTTCCAATTGCGAGACGAAACTCAAAAAGAGGCGTTTTGTATAAGTCTGGAGGATTACCAATCTAGGGTTAAGGAGAGTCCTGCGTAGCGCTCGGGGGCGCGTTGGTCTGGGAGGGACTGGAAGTCGTCGTCCCACGCATTGTTTATGAGGAGCGAAAGGGTTGCGTAGCTCGCGCTTGGTGGTGTGTAGCGAACGATGAACGAGCTGTCGGCTCCGAGTTTGTGTTCGGTGCGAACTGCGTTGTCGGTCTGGCGTCGAAGTGTTTGGGTGGTTCCGAGTTCCAAGGATTGGAAGGGGCGCCAAAGTAATGAGGCTTGCGCGAGGTGTTCGGGGTAGTCAAGCGCATAGCGCGAGGCGTATCCACCGAAGTCTGCGGCGTCCTTGTCCTTATGAATCCAGGTGTAGGCGAAGAGCATTTCGATGTTTTTTGCCGGATAGAAACCGAGCTGTGTTTCTAGTCCGTAGACATTGAGGGTTCCGAGGTTGGTTGCGTTCCATCGTCCCGCCGCTGTTGCTTTCATCCAATCGATGGTGTTTTTTGAGCGGCGATGGAAGACTGCGGCTTTCCAGTCCATGGTTTCGGCTGGGATTCCTTTGAGTCCGAGCTCGGTTTCTACGGATTGTTGCGGACCAAGACCGGTGTTTCCAAAGCTTCCAGGAGAGTCGTAGTCGAGTTCGGTGTATGAGGGAAGGCGGACGGTTTCTGAGTAGGAGGCGAATGCCGTGAGATTATCGGAGAGCATATATTCTACGCCGATTTGCGGCAGGAACTCCGAGGATTCATCGGTGAAGAATTCACCCCGCGCGCCGATGATGACTTTCAGTTTGTCGCCTTTCCATTGCGGCAAAAGTGAAACGCCGCCGCGTGTGCGGTGGTGGTTGCCGAGGCCAGTGCTGACGATGCGCTCTTCTTCAACATCTGTGCGCCATCCAAGAGCGATGCCGTTTACTTCCAGTGTGCGTCCATCGAAAAAGGCCGCGCTGGTGCGAGAGCGGTGGTGGTTTTCATACGGATAGGAGGGAATGTAGTAGTTATCGTAGAATTCGCGCCAAGAAATCCCGCCACGTAGATAGTCCGAGTTTAGATCGCCGTTGCGTACGGCAAGATAAACCATATTTTCTTCGGTGTCTTCAGTTGCGCTCCGAGTGTTATCGACTCCGTAATAGCCCCGTGTTCCGAATTCCTTTTTTTGATGGGCGACGATGAAGTCAACCTGTGTGTCGTCGCTGCGATGCTGAAGGTGCGCACCGAGATATTCGCGATCGTAGTCGTTGTCGGGATAGTCCACGCCGTTGGCGGACTCGCGTCCGGCGAAAACGCCAAGCCCGAGTTCATCTGTGAGCATTTGTTGAACGAGGATGCTTTGCCAGTCGCGGTGATCGCTTCCAAACCCCATTTCCATCTGACGCTTTCCAACCATTGGAAGAACATCAAAGTTCACCGTTCCGACGAGGTGCCCGCCGTGATTTTCGAGTCCGGTTCGAACGGTTGGACGTTCGAGCATTCCGGCAGGGAGAGGAAGCTCGGCGTTAAAATGTTCGGTCTGTGGGTTGCGAAGGGTTAAACCGCCGAGCGAGAGGCCCGCGCCGCTGAACGATGAGCCGCGCACGGAAATGTCGTTTTGCGAGCCGCCCTGCGAATTGAGTACCACGCCGGGGGTTGTGCGCAGAATCTCGTGAATTGCCGCGCTTTCCGGTGTTTCTGCCGAGGCGGTTACTGTGATGGTTGGAATGTTGGTTTCTGCTGCCGAGGTGATCAGCGCGGAGAGTAGTGTTGCTGCAAATAGTTTTTTCATGATTTCTTTTTCGAAGACGAGTGCTTTCGGTCTCGTTTACGTTTAATTAGGTATTCCGTTTGTGAAATTCTTCCAACCCTTGGAGAGAGTTGGGTTGCAATCTCAATACTCCGCTTACCTTTTCCCAGTTGGTAATTGTCCCATTGGAAACGCCTATTTCGGTGGCGAAATCGCCGCGATTGAGTCCACTGTCTTTGCGGAGTTTGCGTACGGTGGCTCCGGTGGGTTTGAAGGGGGCTGTTTCTGGGGTTGGCTCGGGCGCTGCGGCGTCTTCAAGTTCGTCTTCTAGTTCGATTCCAAAGACATCGCCGACTGAATCGTCGCGGAGTGTCCGGCGGCGCGTGTTTTTGCTGTCGGTGATGTCGTTAACATCCACAGAGATCAATTCCTTATGATCAACTCCGCGCAATTTGAAAAGCAGCTCGGGTTCCGTGTCGAGCCGTACGCCAATGCCGTACATTGCCGCTGCGACGTGTTTACACATATCCGCCCAGTCGGGGCAGTTGCAGTCGAAGCGGATTTCTTTCGGATGAGGAAAGAGTCCGTCCGTGGGATCGGTGACAACTGCCATGATTTCGTCGGAGATTTTCCCTTGAAGCAATTCAATGAGAGAGCCGATCTTCCCCGTGCATTGTTGTTTGATTTTTTCCCATTTTTTAGCATCGAGCGGTTCAAAATGGATGGAGAGGTCATACATCTCGGAACCGCTGACTTTTGCTTTGGCGATCCCTTTTTCAATGGAGAGGTGGCAGACGGAACCGTTGCGAACATACGTGCGACCGCGTGGTAGGCGGTTTTCGTAGTCGCTGAACGCCTGCATGTGCTTGCACCACGCTTTACCCCAAAAGCTTTTGGCGATCAGTCCTCGACCGGGCAATGGTCCAATCGGATGAACGTTCTCGCCGGCCTTTTGAAGCTTCTCCATCTTTTTTTTTGCCTCCGCACGACGCATTGCAACAGGGACATATTTGGGATAACCGTACCAGCCCATAATAACCTCCTAAATGAAAAAGTTGCGACCTCGGATTAGCCTTTAATCCATGTTTTGATGTTTTCTGGGAGAGGTGTGACGGCTGCGATGGTGACTTCGGTGTCGGTTCCGCTCACGGTCGGCACCATAATTTTATCGCCGGCTGTTGCTCCCATAAGAGCTTTCGCCATCCCTGCTTCGCAGGAGATGATGTGGAGCTTTTCGTCTTGATCCCATTCGCCGAGAATGTAGTAGGTCTCTTTGCTTCCGTCGGCGTAGTCGAGCTCGACCCCGGTGGCAATACCAGCGACATCGGATGGGAACCCAGCAAATTCGGTTGCTTTTACGGTGTCGAGTGCGGTTTGCAGTTCGGCGGCGTGTTGGCTGAGGAGACCCTGGCGCTCTTTGGCGTATTTAAATTCAGCATTCTCGCGAAGATCGCCGTAGCTGCGGGCCAGCTCAAGCTCTTTGGAGTTTTCAGGAATCTCGACCTTGATGACGCGCTCGAATTGGTCTTTTTTCGCTTGGTAGCTTCGCTCGGAGGTGATGCGTGGTTTCTTCTCGATCACGGTTGTGCTATTTTTCCTGAGAACAACTTCGTGGAGTTCTGGACGATGTTTGATTATTTTTGCCTGAAGGCTTTGGCGGTCGAGCTTGCCCCAAGCGGGCGATTCGCTGATGCGGCGCATGAAATCGCGGCGTTGTGAATCGCTCATGGCGTCGAGCGCGGCGTGTAGGAATTCGACGTCCTCGAGACGGTCGCGCAGGGTGTTTTGCGCGCGGAGCGCTTCGCCTGTGAAGTCCTTTTCGACCGCTTCCAATGTTTGGAACGTGAGATCTACCGGGGTGAGAAGCTTCCATTCTTGCGCCTGGTCTAGGTTGCGATGCAACCAAACGAGCATGGATGGGCTACAGTGGCGCGTGCGGCAGGATGCGCTAAAGCATGTGGCGATGTTCTCGGATTGGCCGGCATCGATGAGTGCAGAGATTGCGGCTCCGATGGCGGAGGTTCCCATTTTCGGGATATGCTGAATCATGGTTTCGGCGGAATCCTCGGTTGCGGCTAAAACTTGAACCAGGAAGGGACCGAGTAGTTTTGCGGTAAGTTTGTCAAACAACTCAAAGCGTTTAGAGAGCGCGTTAAGCAGGTCGGGGAGATCGGTATTGGCGGGTTTCACACCGAGGGCTTCCGCTCGGACGACTGCATGGGCAGACCATTCTGGTTTCCGATATCCAGCTCCGCGAATGATGAAGGCGAGGCGATCTGCGATCGCCTCGGTCATGTAGTCGTCGAGCTTTTCGAGTTTCTGCGCCTGAATTTCTTCGAGCTTTTGAAAAATAGAATCGATGTCGGTATTCGCTTTGAAAATGGCGAACCACTCCTCATCGTAGACGAGTGCTTTTTCGCGGAGGCAAATGGGTTCGCTACGCTTGGTTGGGATATCGACCATGGCGTCGGCTTTGAGCGCTTTGCGTGCGGCTGCCCAGAATTTTTTCCATGCGACCTCATCGGCGATCAGGTCGGGAACAAAGTGTTCCTGAATAATCTGAATGGGGAGATTGCCGTAGCTTCTGAGAGTGATGCGGATGATCTCGGCTGGATCTTCTTTGAGCATTGTCGCAAACTTCTCGGGGTCATTGTGACGGATAGCCAATAAATGATCGTCAGCGAGCGCTTCTAACGCCTCGGCGGCGTAAGAGAAAGCGAACTCATGGTCGCCCTTCTTCTCAAATTCAATCTCGATTTTCTGATAAAATGCATCGACGCGGGAGACAATGCCGAATCCCCACGTGGAATTATAGCAGAGCATCCCTTTTTTTATTGAGCGAAGGTGCCAGAGGCGCGAAAAAGCCTCTTCGATTGAAGAGGCTTTTTCGAATGAGGGTCCGATAAATTTCTTTTCCTTTCGGCTAGAACCGAGGATGTGCAGCAAATCTCTCTGTGCTTCAACAGGGGATGCGTTTTGCTTAATTGCCAACCATTCGCATGTTTTGATCGCGTCATCGATCAGCTTTCGATCCGTCAATACATTCTTAAGCCGTTCAGCCCATTCAAGCGCACGAGGCTCCTTGCCGTCGGCTGAAAGGACATCAAGCTCCTCAAGTATCGTTGCGCACGGGATGGTTTCGGCTTCAAAATGGGCGAGTAATTCTTTTTCTGTTAATGCCATAATCTTCTCCTTACAGATCTGTATGCGAAATTCATTTTTAAAAACGACATCATAGCATACGGAGAACTCTCCGTTCTGGCAAAGCCAAAGGAGGGAAGAATTTAATTAGGAAACGATCGAGCCTTTATTTCCCTCCTATAGTGCAAGAAAAGGAAATGAGGGAGCGGCGTTATAACAACAGCGGCACGAACGGATAATGGGGAAAACGGAAAGAGATTTAACCGAGCTGAAAGCGAAGAGATAAGGCTTTGCCGAATGGAGATTTCCGATTGCCGATTGAGAGAGAAGAATTCCAAAGGTTGGGAAATCCCCTCCAGGGAGCTTTCTATTACCCACAAGTCGGGGCGATGGCTAGAGTTTTGATTCCAGCTTAA
>JAOZMR010000013.1 GCA_029934215.1 Pontiellaceae bacterium
GTCGTTATTTTTGAATACAAAAATTATTTATCGCTACGCTTTCAGCGCTGGGTAACCCCGTTCCTGCCCGCTTCAAAAACCGTTCTATCATTGCCGCTCCCTTTGGGTCGCTTCTTTTTGAGGAATACAAAAAGCACGTTCGGAATACCTCAGGTCTGACGAAACTCTCCACCAGCGTTTAACAGCCCTCATACAAAACGCACATTTCAGAGATTTTCCTCGCAAGTTGAATGACGCCACTTTCACACCGAATTATGCACGCAACGAACGAATGTCTGGAAAAAGCTACAATAGGTTTATTCGCGCTGAAAGCGAAGCGAAACCTGAAAACGGGCGTTTTGCATGAGGGCTGATTACCACGTCTTAGCATAGTCGTCCCACCGATGAATGGACCTAAATCAAACACATTTCAGCCGATATGAGCGGTTAAGTAGAACTCGCCATGTCACGCATCTACTCACGATCGTGAGCAGATGCGTGACATGTGATTCGAGTGTTTCACTGGTCTGGCGGGGAAATCCGCGGTGAACCAGCCCACATACAAAACGCCTCATTTCTGGTTTTGCCTCGCAAGTTGAATGAGCCAGTTCTCTGACTTCCTCCGAAGTTCCTCTAGCGATAGCGGGTGGTGAAAAATCGTTCCGCACGTTCCATCCAAAGAAACACCCTAATGGGTAGGAGGTTAAGGGAATTTGCCACGAAAGAGCGCAGGGAACGCAAAAAAGACGAACGAAGCGTTAGTGGTAGCTTTGGCAGAATGATGGGACGGTTTTTGAAGCGGGTAGGAACGGGTTTGCCCAGCGAATGAAGGAAATTCACGAATCAAAGGACTGTTTCAACCCTGAAAACAACGGTGATTACGCTCAACCTCCCACCCATTAACGGGCGGGAACTATCCTTCTATAAAGCCTTCACCCATAAAACCCAAAGCCTCTCCCAACTCGTTGTGCAACCATCTCACTATCCAAACCCTTTGTGATTTCTGCGCTCTCTCGTGGCTAATAAATCTTCCAATGTTCGGAAGTTTCCTGCTGAGGTGGCTTTATTCAACTTGCGAGACAAAATCTTAAATTAGGCATCTTGTATGAGGGCTGGTTTAATCCGTCTTTTTTGCGTTCTATGCGCTCTTTTGTGGCAAAGCCCATAAGCAGAACGGACTTCCCAAGGGTTGGAACCCTTTTTCTTTCAATCGGAAATCGGGTGTGTTGGAGGACGTTTGATGGTTTGTATGATCCGCGCGCAAAGCGATGGGAAGTCGATTCCGGCGGCAGCGGCGGCTTTTGGAAGTAAGCTGTGAGCTGTGAACCCAGGAATTGTGTTGAGCTCGAGAACAAATAGTTCGCCCGTTGGGGTCATCCGGAAGTCAACGCGACCGAAACCTCGGCAATCGAGCGCGTCAAATGTTTTGAGCGCCATCGCGTGCATCTCTGCAACTTTTTCTTCGGGCAGTTCTGCTGGGATTATGTAGCGGGTTGTGTCTGCTTCGTATTTTGCTGTGTAGTCGTACCACCCTTCTGCTGTTACAATTTCGACCACGGGAAGAGTTATTCGGTCAATGATGCCGACGGTGAATTCTCGACCCGGTATGAATTTTTGAACCAAAATCTTCGAGTCGTATTGGAGCGCGTCCTCGAATGCTTTCGCCCAGTCGGATTCATGAAAAATTATATGGCAGCCTACGCTGGACCCTTGTTTTGGCGGTTTTACGACGAGCGGCAATGACTGTTTGTGTTTCTCGCCTCGGTGTATCGTTTCGCTTTCTGGAACAGGAATTCCGGCGTTTTGAAGCACGGTTTGTGTTAGGCATTTGTCGAAGGCGGTCTGACTGGCTTCTACCCCAGCGCCGACGTATGGGAGATTCAGTTCTTCCAAACGTGCCTGAACACCGCCGTCTTCGCCGTAGGTTCCGTGTAGAGCAATGAAAACAGCATCGATACCGTCCGGAATCGTGAAGTCTGGAGCTGAAACATCAATTTCTGTGACGATATATCCTGCTTCGCGTAGACCTGCCGCTACTGCTGTGCCGGAGTTGAGCGAGACCTCGCGTTCTTCGGAAAATCCGCCTTTTAGTACGGCGATGTGGTGGTGTTTTTTGATAGGGGTTCTTCTTTCTGCTTTTTCTGGATTCTGTTGGTTGATCTGTTCGCCGAGCTGGTCTATATCTCCTGCGCCGATAATGAGCAGGACGTCTCCCGCTCGTAGCTCGTCGCGGATCGGTTGCCAGGCGGTTCCCACGGTTTGGAGTGTGTGTAGTTTGTTTTTCCAGTCCTTGGAAAAGTGAGCCTGTAGGTCTTGGGTCGTTCCGCCATCGATTGGTTTCTCCGAGGCTGCATAAACGGGCAGAAGCCAGAGTTTTTCCAACCCTTGGAACGCGGACGGAAAATCGGGTCCGAGCGCCAGCGTTCGTGTGTAGCGGTGTGGTTGAAAGATGCCGAGGAGGCGTTTGGGCGCTAGAGTTTCAAGCGCGGTTTCGATCAATGCTTTGATTTCTGTCGGATGATGCGCGTAATCCGAAATTACCGTGAATTCGTTATCGAAGAGAGTCTGGAAGCGGCGATTGATCGGTCGGAGGTTTTCCAATGCTTGGAAGATTTCGGAATCGCTTTTCCAATGCTTGGAAACTTCGACAGCAGCACAGGCGTTCAGCCGATTGTGACGGCCTGGGAGAGAAATTGGAACGTCAAGATTGGCGCGTTGAAGTCCGTACGGAACGGCCTTGGGGTTATCCTTGCAGAGCCGGGTTGCGGCGGGGTCTTCTTCGCAGTAAATAATGGTTTGCTTTGTGTTCGAAATGAATGTTTTGAAGCAGCCTTCAAACGCTTCGGCGTTTTTGTGATGTTCCATGTGGTCGTATTCGATGTTGGTGATCACTGCGATGTCTGGATGGTAGTTCGCAACGGTTCCGTCGGATTCATCGGCTTCGACGACCATGATGTCGCCGTCGCGTGCAACGCCGTCGAACCCAACCGTTTCGCCTCCGATGCAGTAGCCGCAATCGAGGATCTGCGCGATCATTGATGATGTTGTTGTTTTCCCGTGCGTACCGCTAACTGCAATTGTGAAACGGTCGCGAAGCAAAACGGGAAGCACGTCGCCGCGCCAGCTGACTGGAACGCTGGCCCTCGCAACATCTGGGTGCGAATCTGGCACCGCTCGTGAGCGAACGATCCATTCAACGTTGGCGGGTACGTCGGTTTGAATCGAGACGCCTTTTTCGCGCAGCCATTTCGTCTGCCGATTCTCCTGTGCGTCAGACCCCGAAACACAATGACCGCGCTCTTTCAAAAGAAAGGCTAGACCTGCCATGCCAATTCCGCCGATCCCTAGCATGTGAATTCGGCACGATTTTAAAAGCTTTTTTTCAACTACATTCATATCATTTCTCATGCTCAAGGAAGCGCTTAATTCTTGCAACCCGAAAAAACGAAAGGCATTTCGCCTAATAAGCTAGTTTAAAAAACATAAATCGGGCACTATTACCATTGAATTTAACGAAATAGAGATACGAAGGATATGAAAAACATACTAATCATCGCCGGCGAAGATTCCGGAGATATGCACGCAGCCGATGTGATCTGTGCATTGAAAAAAAAGCAATTGGAGTATCACTTCTGGGGGATCGGCGGTGAAAAACTTCGCGCCGAAGGCGTGGAAACACTCCACGATACTCGGGAGATGGATGTCCTAGGTTTCGCCGAGGTTTTCGCCAAATACTCCTTTTTTAAAGGCGTTTTCGATGAAGTACTGCGGGAAGTCGAAACCCGGAAGCCGGAAGCCGTATTCTTAATTGATTACCCAGGGTTCAATCTGCGTCTCGCGAAAAAACTCAAAAAACGCGGGGTCAAAGTGCTCTATTATGTATGCCCACAGGTTTGGGCGTGGAATCGTGGACGTATCCCCAAGATGGCAAAGATCATCGACCGATTGATGGTCATTTTCCCGTTCGAAGTGGATGTTTTTAAGGGCGTGGATTTGAGAGTCGACTTTGTTGGGCATCCAATGGTTGATGAGCTGCGAACCTTTCGAGAAACAGAGGCAAATCCATTGCCGTGGAGTGCGGAAAAGAAGATAGCTTTACTACCCGGAAGCCGCAAACAGGAGATCAGCTACATCCTGCCAACCCTACTCGAAGCGGCGTATTTGCTGGAGCAATCGCGCCCCGACGTGTCTTTTATTATCCCCGTGCCAGAGCACCGCATTGATCGGGTGGAAGAGATTTTGCAGAGAGCGAAAAAAGCCCCCTGCAAACTATCCATCGTTGCTGGGAAATCCCGCGAGGTCCTCAAACAAGCGTCCGCCGCATTTGTGGCGTCCGGAACCGCAACGCTTGAGGCAGCGCTACTGGGTTGCCCGACGGTGTTGGTGTATAGAACCAGCGCATTTAATTACGCGATTGGGCGAACGCTCATTCGAATCCCATGGTTAGGCATTGCGAACGTCATTTCCGGAAAAGAGATTATGCCGGAACGGGTTCAGAGGGAGATGAAACCGATCCAGTTGGTTGCCACAATTGATCCGCTAATCCACGACACCCCGATACGCGCAAAAATGCTAGAAAACTTCCAAGGCTTGGAAAAAGAGCTTGGACGCGGATCACCCGCTGGGCGCATTGCTGAAATCCTCCACGACGAGACGAGCGGAGACGAATGAGTGTAGCGGAAACGGACAATGGCGGGAGCTTTCAGCTCCCCCTGGCACGTCTCCCTCGGATATTCCTCTGACTTCCTCAAGCGATAGCGGGTGTAGAAATTCTTCTTCACCAATTCCACGCACCAATTCCCACCATTTTTTCACAACAACTATCGCTAGAGGAAGTCAGAGAACTAGCCGAGGGGAGAGTTCCGAACATTGGAAAATAGCGGCGTCTTCGGGCTTCACCTCGACGCAGCCCTTGCATCTTGAGCACTTCGTATCGAGTTGTTCGATTCGCCCTTTCGTTTCAAGCACACGAAGCATGCCATCCATCGCGGATACATCCGTTTGAAAATGGAGCGAAAGCTCGGCGAGCGACATCGACCCGCGCTCTTTTAGTATTTTGATAATTCCAGATAACATAACCTTCGGTACTCCCCCTCCCCCTCTCTCCCCCTCTCCAACACTCCCCCACTCCCCCACTCCAACTCCCCCTCTCTCCAACACTCCCCCACTCCAACTCCCCATCACTCCCACTCCCCACTCCCCCACTCTACCGGACGCTGATTTTTTTGGCGATTTCTCGCGGGACGGTATATCGACTGTCGCCCAAGGCGATCACGAGGTTGGGCTCGTTTTCATGATTCTGGAGAAGATGAATTCGTGCGCCGTTAAATAGACCCATCTCCATGGTTTTGCGATCCGAGTTCGCAATCACGAGAACTTCCGCTCCCGTTGCGAAATCACTTAACGGGCGAGTACAGCGTCCGTTTTTCGGGTGCCCTTTTCCGTGACATCGACACGGACGGTTTCTTCTGAAAAATCTTCCAAACATCTTTTATCTCTCCGTATGCACAACACAACTCACCGAATTTCATCGTTTTTTGGAGTCGCTTGTGGAGGTTGGCACTAATTGGGAAGCGTAGTTGCTGAAAACTAATTCGGCAGGTAGATTGCGTTCGAGCTGTTGTATCATTTTCTCTGTATCGGAGATGCTTCTGTGAACATCTGCTGGTGTGCTGAGCTCGGCCTGGTGCGTGATGGCCTCTATTTCGTCTTGAAAGTGCAGGGTTGAGTCGTCTTGATTGATGGCTTTAAAGAGGACGTCGCGTTGCCAGAGAAGCATGGTTCGCAGAATATCTGAGCGCGCAGCGAGCATTCGAGAGGTGGCCCGCGCCTCTAAGAGGGTCTTCCGTTCCTTGGCGGAAACGTCCTCTGGGATTTTTTCGAGCTCTTCTTTTTCGAAAAGCTTGTAGAGATCTTTGAGTATCGCTGAGAGTTTTGCGCCAGCGAGTTCGACTTCTGGGATGTTGTTGGGTGGAAAATTGTGCAAAATCTCGAATAAGGGTTTTTTCCAATGGTTGGAACGTGTGTCGTCCTCGTTTTTGAGCACGATGCGCTGACAGCGTGAGGTGATGGTTGCGAGCAATGATTGTGGCTCGTCCGTTATCATAATAAGAAGCGTGCGAGGGGGTGGTTCTTCGAGGGTTTTGAGGAAGGCGTTGGCTGCCTGCTCGGTCATTCGATCCGCATAGAAGATGATTCCAGCCTTCCAACCCCCAGACAGCGCGGTTTGGGAGAGCTGTTGAATCATGGCACGAATTTCATCGATGGTAATTCTGCGGCTTTTACTTTGCGGCTCCAGCCAGATTAGGTCTGGATGGTTTCTGGTTTGAACTTGGGGATGGTTATCAAAAATTAGATTGAGCATATTTTCGGCGAAATGAAGTGCCGCGCCGTGCGGTGCTCCTTGCAAAAGATAGGCATGCGCAAGTTTTCCATTTTTCCAGCCGGCCTCGATTCCTTCCCATGCGCTGCTGTATTGTTCTGAACTCATGATTTTAAAAAATCCTGTTTTAATATAGACCAAATCTCGCGTGAAACGGTTTCGGGTTCCTGCGAGGCATCGACGATTCGAAAACGATCCGGCTCTTCCTTTGCCAGCTTCAAGTAGCCTTGCCGAACGCGCTCGTGGAAGGAGCGCTCTTCGAGCTCAAAGCGGTCGGCGGATTCGTTGCATTTGAGAAACCGTTGAGCGATTCGTTCGAAGCCGGTTTCGATTTCCACATCGAGCAAAAGCGTTAGATCTGGCATAACATTGTTGATCGTGAAGCGATTGACTGCCTGAACCTCTTCAATCGGCAGTCCGCGAGCGAAGCCTTGGTAGGCGGTGGTGGAATCGATGAAACGGTCGCAGATCACCCATCTTCCCTGGTCGAGGGCTGGACGGATTACCTTCTCCATGAGTTGATTCCGACTGGCTTCAAACAGAAGGAGTTCGGCTCGCTCACAAGGAGCTTCGCCCGCCGCATCATGTTGGAGGATGTTACGAATGGCTTCGCCAAGCGCGGTGCCGCCTGGTTCTCGGGTATAGATCGCTTCAACGTCGACCTCGGCGAGACGATGAATCATCTCTTTCGCCTGCGTCGATTTACCGGAGCCTTCCGGCCCTTCAAGTGTAATAAATTTCCCTAACATAGGGGCACCACAGTAAACACAAAACAGACGAAACACACGAAAAAAGAGACAGAAGAGATGTTTTTTATCAACCACCCGTCGCCTAAACCTCCGCAAACGTACGGCTATGAACTCTTCTCGTGTGGCATTCTACGGATAACAACTCCATATAATATTCCCAACAATCCAACATTCCAGTTGCTTTTGTTTGTATATTCCCCTTCAATGTCGCCCCCTTATGAAAAATGAAGCACAAAAAAGAACCATAGCCATTGTCGGGCGCCCCAATGTTGGGAAGTCCGCGCTGTTTAACCGTATTGTCGGACGCCGCGTTTCCATTGTTCACGAGGAGTGCGGTGTCACGCGCGATCGTGTCGTCTGCGAAACCGAATGGGACGAACAGTATTTTGAATTAATCGATACCGGCGGACTCGGAACCATCGACTCGCGTTCCGACGCAGACGTCATCGTCAACCGAACCAACGAACAAGTCGCAGTCGCCATCGAAGACGCCGCCGTCATTATCTTCGTCACCGACCTCACCGCCGGCGTCGTTCCGATGGACGAAGAGGTTGCCCGTCTACTCCACCAGGCCGATCGACCCGTCCTTATTGCCGCAAACAAAGCGGATAACGACAACTTAAACGACGACGCAATTGCCTTCGAAACCCTCGGGTTTCCCGTCTTCCCCGTCTCCGCGCTGCACAACCGCGGGCTCGGCTTCCTCATGGACGACCTCCTCCCGAGACTCCCAGAAGGCGAAAACCCGACCAACCGCTCGCCGCTACGCGTCGCCGTGGTCGGCCGTCCAAACTCTGGAAAATCCTCCTACATCAACCGCCTACTCAAAGGCGAACGCGTCATCGTCTCAGACACCCCCGGCACCACACGCGACAGCATCGAAATCCCCTTCACCATCGGCTCGGGTCCGCAGGCACGGCACTACCAGCTGATTGACACCGCAGGTGTAAACCGCCGGAAACGCAACGGAAACGCCGTCGAGCACTACAGCAACATGCGTGCAGAAAAAAGCATAGAAGACGCCGACGTCGTCATCCTACTCATGGACGCCACAGAAGGGCCAAAACTTCAGGACAAAAAGCTCGCGGCAAAAATCATGGACGCAAAAAAAGGGTGCATCCTGATGATCAACAAATGGGATCTCGCCGAAGAAGTAGACGACGTCACGCAAACGCAGTACGAACCCGCGCTCCGCAAAGAAATGGTGTTTCTAAACTTCGCGCCGCTCGTATTTGTCTCTGCGGAATCTGGCTACAACATCCGCAAAAGCATCGAAACCATCGACTACGTCGCCGGTCAAATACAAATGAAGCTCACCACCGGAGTGCTCAACCGCGTCATGCAAGACGCCATCACACGCAACCCACCTCCGATCGTAAAAGGCCGCCCGCTCAAAGTATACTACTCCACACAATCCGGCGTGCAACCCATCCGCCTCAAACTTTTTGTGAACAACACCCTTCGAGCAACGGAGACATACAAACGCTACCTCGTCAACCAGCTCCGCAAAGCCTTCGGACTCGAAGGCGCACCGGTTGTTTTAAAACTCGTACCCAGACCACGCCCCGACCTCGGCAAAAAAATAGCATCCCGCCGGTAAAAACAAAACAGCATGAGCGAACCCCACCTAACCCTAGCTCCGATGCGCGGTCTCACAACAAGACACTACCGCAAAGCATTTACACGCAACTTCCAAGGGTTGGACGCCGAAATGGCGCCATTCATTCCGACAGTGAACACGGAAAAAATAGCCCCAAAACTGTTGCGCGACATATTGCCAGAAAACAACTCCGGACACCCATTAACCCCACAACTAATAGGCAACAACGCCGCAGCATTTGTAACCCTGGCAAAAGCACTGCACGACCTCGGCTACAAAACCGTAAACTGGAACCTTGGATGCCCACACAAACCCGTTCGCAAAAAACAACGCGGCTCCGGACTTCTTCCCCACCCAGAACGAATAGAAACCATCCTCGAAACCATCTGCAACGAAAGCCCCATCACCATCTCCGTTAAAATTCGCCTCGGCGTTTCCGACAAATCAGAGCTAATGGCCCTAATCCCGATCCTAAACCGCTATCCACTACGCGAAATCATAATCCACCCACGCACAGCCGAACAGATGTACGACGGAAAACCCGACCTCGGCGCATTCGCTCTAGCACGTCAAAACCTCAACCATCCGGTCTGCTACAACGGCGACATCACCGACCTCGCATTTTTCCAAACCTTGGATAAATGTTTTCCAACCCTTGGACGCTTCATGATTGGACGCGGACTACTCGCGAATCCATTTTTATGCGAAACCATTAAAAGCGGAAACCCGAAAACAGAAAACGCAATTCAACGGCTCGAAACATTTCATAACGACGTGCTAGCGAACTACCAGACCGTGATCGACGGCGACATACCAATGCTTGGAAAAATGAAAGAATTCTGGAGTTACCCCTCGAAAAACCTATCCAATGGTCGGAAATTTTTCAAGAAGCTCAAAAAAGCCACCCGCATCACAACCTACCAACACATCGTCAAAGAGCACCTAGCAGCAGCTGAATGGACACCATAAGCGGTGCCCAATCTGGGTTTTATCTCGCAAAAGAAAAACGGAAAAGCATCCGTGTAGACAGTTGAGCATCTCCTTCAGTCCTCCTTTTTCTTTGCAGATTGCTCGCTCTTTCGCGTTCTCAACTGTCGCTTTCGGATAAATTCAAAGCCAAAGTCGCTATTGATGCGGTCAAAAACCAGCCCTCATACAAAACGTCCTTTTTTGAGTTTCGCCTCGCAATATGAATGTAGCCACTTTGACGTGAAAACGGCAAAAACATGGAGATTTATTAACCGCGAAAGAACGCATAGATCGCAAAGAAAAAGACGGGAGAAACACCATTATTCTTTGCGTTCCTTGTGTTTTTGAACCGTTCCTGCGTCACTATTTTTGACTACAAAAACATTTATCGCTTCGTTTTCAGAGCGGTTAAACCTCTTGTAGCTTTTTCCATACATTCATTCGTTCGTTGCGTGCTTAATTCGTTTTGAAAGTGGCGTCATTCAACTTGCGAGGCAAATCGTTGAACTGGTCGTTTTGTATGAGGGCTGATAAAATGGGTGTTTATTGTGTTCATATTGACTGCGGGACAGGCATCTCTGCCTGTCCCTCGGAGCGAGTCCTATTCATCCACGGTGATTTTATAAAACGCCGCCGCGTTGGTGGAGTAGGCGTTGTAGACGTTCACGGGCGGGGTCGAGAGGATTCCAGATTCGAGAACGGTGAAGCTTTCGATCAAGTCGCCCGCACACCACACGGTATAGGTCTTTCCATGCGCGCTCGCCCATTGGAGCTGATAGCTCTTTCCTGCGCCACTCATTCCCATAATGGAGTTGCCCGTCGCTTCCGCGAATCCTGTGATTTTGAACTGTGAGCCAGAATCAGTCGGGTCAGTGCCCGCCCGGACTTCGTCGCCGTCGTCGGTTCCATCTCCGTCGGAATCGGGGTTGTTCGCCGCCGAACCGGTGTCGTCGGAGCCGCCGTATTCTCCTGAACCGGATTCGACCCAGTCAGATAGCCCGTCGCCATCACTGTCTTTTTGCAGGATTACGGGTGCCATCATGCCCATCGGCTCCACAGGATCTGAGTCGCCGATTCGCATGTATTGAATCGATGACTGCACCAGCACGTCGCCGTCCCACGATGCGGGAATCCGAAGAACGTATGAGAAGTTGATCGGACTATCCGGCAGACCCTCCGTCCAGAGAATATCGTTGCCGACACACTCGGGGTTTCCATCGCCAAAAACACTGACGATTTTCCAACCGGGTTGAAGATTCGGAGTCCAGAGCAATCCGACCACATGGTCGCCGAAGGTGATGGAGGATGAAATGGTGACATCTCGTCCGGGCTGATAAGTTTCCGCGCCGCCCTGCGACATCGCCACATAATCAGAATTCGCACCCACCTCTTCGCCCGTTCCCGGCGCGTATCCATCGGCGGATGTTGCATCAACGTGATATTTTCCTGCCGTCCAATACGAAACCACACGAAGAGCCTCCACTCCACTCACCTTCCATGTTGGAGAGCGGAAATCCGCCGCATGGCGTAGCCCCGTCGTCTCGCCCGCTCCGTGAGCGAAACCGTCCACCGCCGACGGATCAGCGTGATACGCCCCTGCCCGCCAATACGCGAGCACTCGCCCGGCTTCTGTACGGTCAATCGAATAGAACGGCGGTCTAAAGTCCGCCGTGTGGCGGCCGCGTTCTGCCGGACTCACAATCAGCGGATCGTTTACTGCAACCACCTCTTCCCATCCATTCGAGATGACGTCCAGAATATATCCGCAATGACCCCGAAGGGAGCGCGGCTCCGTTTCATCGTCTGGCACCACCACTTGATACTCAAACTGAACCGGATTATTCGTCAAGAGCCCGACAAACAGAATTTCGTTCGAGTTAACCATCGGCGAACCGTCGCCCGATGCGCCCGCAAGCGTCCAGCCTGTTGGCAAGGTCGGCGACCAGGAAAGATCCAGCAACTGATGCGTATCGTGATAGAACACCTCGCAAAGAACCGCGTTAGTTGCGCCCTTTGTATAGCCGTCCATCGTATGGGTTGCACGCACGCCCCAATTGGTGGCAGTCAGCGTCAGATCAACACTCCAGAGATTATTCGTCAAATAAAGATCCGATGCATCATAAATGCCCGTCGGCTCGAACTCGTCGAGCGACTCATCGCCATCCGCATCCATAAATGCAGAGAGCGAATAGGTCAGACGCGAAATCACATTCGAGAACAAATATGCCCCCGGTTGCGACACCGTCAGACGGTTCGTCACCGACAGCGACTCATTCGTACCGATCAGTGTCAGCAAAATATCGCCCGACTGCCCGCCGTTGTACGAAACCGTTCCGCCGAGCGAAAGTCCCAGACTATTCGGATCATTCGGATCAGTTCCATTGCGGATTTCATCGCCGTCCGACTGACCGTCATCATCCGTATCCGCATCCGTCGGACTGGTTTGATATAGGCGAACCTCGTCGCCATCCGTCAGCCCATCATCGTCCGAATCGGAATCCAGCGGATCGCAGCCAATAGAAATCTCTTCTGAATCGGTCAAACCGTCCGAATCCGAATCATCGCGCGTCGGATCAGTGCCATACGTCAGCACCTCCTCGCCATCGCTCAACCCATCATTATCCGTATCGAACTGATCCGCATCGGTGAACCATCCTTTTTCAGACAGATAAACAGGAAGAACCGATTCTGCCGCGACATCCGCCCAGCGATAAAGACCGTTGCTGAAAATTGCCAACGCATCCTCATTGCCATTTTGATTATCCGGCTGAGCGGATGCCCACCGGCTGTACGCCCAGCTCTCGCCCGTACTCCACTGCCAAAGCCCCTCATTGGCGACATCTGAACCGCCGAGCCAGATTCCAAGGTTTGGAAGAGTTCCGAGAACATCCTGAATGGCACGCCACTCATCAGCGGAGGTAATCGTCGCCAGATGCGCACCCGAAGCTGTCGCCGCGCTCTTCGCCTGAGCGAATGTGAACGAACCCGTCACGATAGAATAACGCGACCACCCATTTTCGTAGGCATCCGAAAGACCATCACCATCCGAGTCTGGATTCGTGATTGAAACCGAAAGGCTATTCGTCGCTGTCACACCGTCGAACGTGTACACCACTTCTACCGTTACATTCGTCGCGGCATCCACCCATCCAGCGAAAAGACGATTACTTTGAAGCGTAATTGAATCAGGCGTTCCCGCCGCCAGCGACCAAACCGCATCGCCAGAAACATCCCGCGACGTATCGTCCGAGAAAAACGCCGTACACGTTAGAGGCGTTGAACATCCTACAGCCAGCGAGGTTTCGCCGTAAATATATACGGAGGTCAACTCCTTCTCCACGGCACTATTACGAACCGCTAAAATCTTCCGCGTTCCACTCCATGACCCTAGGCTAATCAGATAGTTATCGATATTTGCATGAGCCAAATAATGCCCCGGCTTGCTGTGTTCGTGACGCGAAGCAAAGTAATAACGAGTACTGGAGTAGCTCGGATCACCGGATCGGGTAACAGAAGCACTGTGACCATAATTCGTCATACCCAGACCGTCATACAGCGCAAGCAAATCGCTACCCTCATTGTGATATGCAACCAAATCGTTCCAGTCGGCAACTCGGTAATCACTACCAAACTCGGCTTGTACTGCGGCATCCCAATCCGAACTATCGGCGTAGGTTTGCTTGGTTAACGCAAAACGAGACGAAACGATTTCTTCATCAAAGAACCCGATGCCCACCTCTTCATAACTCGAGCCGCTCGTCAGATTGATGTTTTCTGAACCATCTTTATTCACACAGAACAAATCACCATCCCGTGTATAAAAAATGGTTGAGTTATCTTTCCACATCAATGGCACGTATGCTTCAGAAGATCCTTTCGCAAACACGGTTGAACGAGATCCGCCAGGCCACTCCGCCACATCAATCCCGCTTAGAGTGCCAGCAGCAAGTGTACGAAGTGCAATCTGAGAATCATCATCACTTACAAGAGGAGCCATTTCACCTGTGGATGTATTTTTTGACCATGCCGAGTAGGAGCCAGCATCGTAAATGTATATATCATGCTGTCCGTTCCAGTCTGACCACACCTTCGTACATGCGAAGACAATACGACCATCGTTGAGCCAGTGATATCCGGTTTTATGTGTATTCACACCGCGAACAGCATTTGCCGGCATAATCTTTCTGAGATTCGTTCCGTCGATGTTAATCAAATAACCCTCTTGACAGTTTAATCCTTGGTCAGCCCGTCCGTTAGAAAAGACGATTTCAGAACAATCTGGTGAAAGATCGAACGCACCCGATGCACCGCCACCACTTGGCATGTTGGTTAAATTTCGAATCAGATTCCCGTCGAAATCAACAATTCGGAAATCGTGAATTCGGTTACCCTCCTGATAATAATCGTAAACAATCCAGTCATGCACATCATCGACCTTAAAGTTTCCAACATGCTCTGGTGCTTCGTGATGTGTTATTTGAATTTGATATTCAATGTTTGTTCCATCGAATGATCCCTTCCAAAGGTTGTAACCACCTGACTTATCCGATTTCACGAAAACACCACTTCCAGACACGGGAGGAATCGGCACATAAATCGCAGTCAACACGACTTCGCTTTCTGGCATCTCGAAGACCGTCGAGTGACTCGAAGCATCCGCGACATTGTTTGTAAACTCTGTTGGCATAGCCGCCCAATGAGAAAAGGTAGTTCCGTTTGTTGCCGTATTTGCGGAAATCACGATTTGCGAACCATTCGTGTATAAGCCGTCACCCGTTCCACTTTCGACACTCAACTGATAACTAACACCGACATCATCTTTCTTGATGGCGAGAATTTTCCGAGTTCCGTTCCACGAACCCAAGCTGAGCAAATAGTTGTCGATGTTTGCATGAGCCAGATAAGATCCCGGTTTGTTGTGCTCGTGACGTGAAGCAAAGTAATAACGAGTGCTTGAATAACTTGGATCACCGGAGCGGGTAACAGAAGCACTGTGCCCATAATTCGTCATACCCAAACCGTCATACAGCGCAAGCAAATCTCCCCCGTCGTTATGATAGGCAACCAGATCGTTCCAGTCGGCAACGCGGTAATCGCTACCAAACTCCGACTGAACAGCGGCATCCCAATCCGAGCTGTCGGCATAGGTGTTTGCTGTTAGCGCAAAACGAGATGAAATGACTTCTTCTTCAAAGAACTCAACATTCACTTCGTTATAACTCGAACTGCTCGTCAAATTAATATTCTCCGACCCATCTTTATTCACACAGAACAAATCGCCATCCCATCTGTAAAAGAGCTTCGAGTTTCCTTGCCAGGCCAGCGGAATATAAGCTTCTGAAGATCCCTTTGAAAACAACACATTTCGAGACCCATTTGACCACTCAGCCACATCAATCCCACTTTGCGTACCAGCCGCCATTGTGCGAACAGCAATTTGGGTCTCATCATCACTAAGAACCGGATATCCCTCTCCACTTGACGTATTTTTCGACCATGCCGAATAGGAACCATCATCATAAATGTAGACATCCTGCTGACCATGAAAGTCCGACCACACCTTCGTGCAGGAAAATACAATCCTTCCGTCATTAAGCCAGTGATATCCAGTTTTATGCGTATTCACACCTCGAACAGCATTTGCCGGAATAATCTTTCTGAGATTCGTGCCGTCGATATTAATCAGATAACCTTCTTGGCAGTTTAATCCTTGGTCAGATCGTCCGTTAGAAAACACGATTTCAGAGCAATCTGGCGAAAGGTCGAAAACACCAGACCCCCCACCGCCACCTGGCATATTGGTTAAATCACGAATCAGATTTCCATCAAAATCAATAATCCGAAGATTATGTATTCGACCTCCTTCTTGATAGTAACTGTATACAATCCAGTTGTGTACGGAATCCACTTTTAAATTTCCAACATGCTCAGGTGCTTCGTGATGTGTGATTTGAATTTGATATTCGATGTTTGTTCCATCGAACGATCCTTTCCAAATATTGTACTCGCCAGACTTATCCGATCTCACAAAAACACCACTCCCCGAGATGGAAGGAGCCGGGGCATAATTCGCAGTCAACACAACATTCGTTTCAGGCATCTCAAAGGTCGTTGAATACCCTGAAATTTCCGCCAGATTGTTTGTAAACTCTGCGGGAATAGCCATCCAATGAGAGAAGACCATTCCGTTCGACGCCGTATTTGCGGAAACCGCGACCTGCGAACCGTTCGTATACAAACCAGACCCCGTACCCTGCTCGACCGTCAGTTGATAACTGGCACCCACGTCCTCTTTCTTAATGGCCATAATTTTTCGAGAACCGTACCAAGAGCCCAAGCTGAGCAGGTAGTTATCAATATTCGAATGAGCCAAATAAGAACCAGGTTTACTGTGTTCATGGCGCGAGGCAAAATAATAGCGCGAACCGGAATAGCTCGGGTCTCCGGAGCGAGTAACAAATGCCGCCGCACCATGAGTCGTCATTCCCAGACCATCATACAGTGCCAGCAAATCGCCACCGTCATTGTGATAAGCAACCAGATCATTCCAGTCCGCAACGCGATAGACGTTTCCGAATTCTGACTGTACCGCAACGTCCCAGTCCGAACTGTCGACGTACTTGTTGGTGGTCAAAACAAATTGGGTCTGCGAAAGGATATAGGTCGCGGTCAGCGTCACACTAGCTTCCGGCATTGAAAACATCGTGTTTGGGGCTGAAGAATCCGAAATTTTCGCCGCATAATTGGACGGAACAACCGTCCATTTTGAGAAGACCATTCCATTCGATTCGGAATTTGCAGAAACGGAGACCGATGCTCCGTTCGTGTACGAACCAGCACCCGTGCCATTTTCAACCATCAAAGAATATGTTTCGATCGGAGTAATGACGGAATGAGCCAAGCCTTTTCCCACATTCTCTAGAACTTTCTGCCCAGCGTTTCCGATGTATCCGCCCTGCTTGGTTTCTTGGTTATGCGTGTAGTAAAGATCCAGAAGCAACGCACGCCCCAACCCTATAGTCCAGTATGGAACCTTGCTGTGAGTATCTCCCACATTGAACCCGGTATTAAATCCGGTTGCGAAATAACCGGTCTGGGTCTGTTCCGCTCCGTTCCATCCATATCGAGATGGTTGAGAACCGGGCGTGAAACGATAGCCCTGTTCTGGGCGAGCAGGATCTTCCCAGTAACTGACCGACTTTGTTTTTTGATCAAACTCAACCATCACAACATCTGCAAAAATTCCAGCATCAGCGGAACCCGATTTAAAGTGACGCGAATCTGGACGTGCAGGGCCCCATCCCCCGTGAGTTTTAGCTTTTACAATCCCTGCTAATGAAAGAATTTTTGCCGGCCCCGCATTATAAGATCCAACAAAAACCGTTCCATTGGAAACTGCAACTATAACCGCATCGGAAACTTGCTGGTCAAAGGCGGAAACTGCGGATTCCAATCCATAGGTAAATGCACATAAAGTTCCAAACTCATTTAGATCAACGGTTCCGGCTTTGATCTCTGCGGCATCAATCCATGTCACGTCACCGCCCACTTCCATCAGGGTGTGGTAGATCGTGTCATTTGCCGCGATGTTCGTTTTGTCTGGAACAATCTGCCCCACCTTTCCACGAACCGGAATGCTTCCACCGCCATACACATTCAAATTATCGATCCAAAGCGCACTGCTTCGGGTGATGTCGCCGACGTGGAAGGAGAGCGTGGAAACGACACGGTTAATCGTCCATGTGATTTGACGCGGAGCGGCATCGCCAATGCCATCGTTTCCGGGTGCGCTGGACATGGAACCAGTTTGGTTTTCACCATCTACTTTCAGCACTCCATAGGTTCCCCAGTCGCCGCGTTTATAAGCTCCGGACGCGCCGGGCAGTTCGCCGCAATCGACGGTAATGGTAGAAATGTAGGTCGGGGCGGAAAAGTTGATGCTCAGGTCGGTGGTGTAGTTTTCGAATGCACTGGAGCCACATGTTGAATAACCAAAGCTGAAGGCTTTTGTGCTTCCAAAGAAACTTTGGTCATAGATGCTGGGCGTTTGAATGAAGCCGCCTTTGTTAGCAACGGAGAGTAAGGGATGCAGGGTGTTGTCTTCAAAGTCCTCACTGAGTACCAAGTTCGGACTGGTTACTGAAACGGAAATAGATGCCGCTGGGCTTTCCGCGCCGTTGTTGTCGGTGGCGACGGCTTCAAGCGTCCAGGTTCCGTTTTCTGGGTTCGCCCAGTCAAATGCGTAGGGATAGCGGGTGGCGGTTCCGAGAAGTTGGCTATTTGCATAGAATCGGACTTCCGCGATGGTGCCGTCGGAGTCCTGCGCGGCGGCTTGCAATGATATGCTGTTCGGTTTCGCAAAGACCTGTCCGTCAGCAGGCGATTCCCAGGCGCAGGCGGGCGGCGTGTTGGATGCGGTTTGGCGATAGCTCAAGGAATAGGCGGCATCGGTTTTTCCGTCGGACGCGCTGACTTTTGCGTAGAGCGTGGCGTTGGATGCGGCGCGATAGTCCAGGCTGAACATTTTTGCTCCGCCGCCGTTGTCGTCGGATGCCAGCAATGCGGTGCCAGCGGCATCGCTGTAGAGTTCAATTTTCGGATCGCCGCTTCCATCGATGGTGTTGAAGTTGACAGCATCGCCAGATTGGAGGGTGACGCGGAACCAATCCGCCGCATCAGAAATTGACAAGGTGTGCGGACCGTGGGTTTGAGCGGTTGTGGAGAGGTTGGGCAACAGTGTTGCGCCGGAGGCGAGGTCGTCGCCGGAGTCCCATGCGTCCAGTACACCTGGAATGGTGATGGTGGCAACCGCAGACCAGTCGGAGTCGCCCGCTGAATTGACGGTTTTGATGCGATAGGAATAGGCAGTTCCGTTTTCGATGGTGCTATCGACAAAGATAATGCTATTGGTGGTGAGTTCAATTCGATTTGTCCAACCATTGGAACCCGCTTTGCGTTGCAGAACAAATTTTTCCTCCGTATCCGAATGATCGATCCAGTCCAAAATCACCGAAGGACCCGGTTCAAATGACGCAACTAAAGAAGCGGGTGCATCCGGCGGTAAAGAGGATTGCCCGCCGGAAAGCGCAGAAAAGAGGTTTAGACGTCCGGCGGTTGTACATTTATTGCTGAGAGAGGAAAGAACATCCACGTTGTCGAGCAGTTGCGAACGCCACTGTGTCATCGTCAGACTTGGAGCATGCGCTTTGAGCAGCGCATACGCTCCGGCAACGTGAGGTGTTGCCATCGAGGTTCCGCTCAAATTTTTATACGGGGTTGAAAAACGACGGGGAATCGTACTGTAAATGGATACGCCTGGAGCCGCCAAATCCACAGAGGTTAAGCCGTAGCATGAAAAATATGCCAGAGCATCCGAGGAATCGGTGGCAGCAACGGCAATGAGATTGTCTGATTCGTATGAAGATGGATAGTGAGGGCGACTATCGTTATCGGTTCCGCTGTTTCCTGCCGCCGCAATAAAAAGTTTTCCTTTTGAACCTGCGTCATCAATCGCCGCTTTCAACAAAGTTGAGCGACCGCCTCCGCCCCATGAATTAGAAGTCAGGTCTACTCCGTTTGCGGTGGAATAATAAATGGCATCAATCGCGTCCGAACTGCTACCACCGCGCGAACCCAGAAATTTCAACGCCATCATTTTTACATTCCAGGAAACCCCAGCAACACCGATGCCATTGTTTCCAACGCCACCGATCGTTCCCGCGCAATGCGTTCCATGATAGTGATCGTCCATTGGATCGGAATCGTCATTGATGAAATCCCAGCCATACACATCGTCTACAAAGCCGTTCAAATCGTCATCCAGCCCGTTGCCCGCGATTTCGCCGGGGTTGCGCCACATGTTCGCACTCAAGTCAGGATGGTTATAGTCAACACCCGTATCAATCACGCCGACCAACACGTTCGATGCCGATGTGCGCAACGCCCACGCTTCCGGCGCGTCGATGTCTTTATCGTTCGACTGATGCATTCCCCAAAGATTTCCAAAGCTTGGATCATTCGGCGTGGTCGCTGTGGCGAAAACAATGTAATCCGGTTCAGAAGCCGCAAGCACCGTTGTTTCCTTTGTCAAAAGAGCCAGCGCGTCAGGAAGCGTATCAAGATCCGCTGACGGAAGTTGAATAATATACATACCCGTCGCGTACATCTTCTTCCGAACACTCCACCCGTGACGACCGTTCAACACATCCAAATCTTTTTCGGAAATATCATCCGCCAGTTTCACAAGCACATGATCCGCAACCGCAAACGTGCGACCCAACAGAACAACATCCACGCCTTTTTCCGGACCTTGGAACTCTTCATCCACTCGAACCAACGGATATTTCATATCAGTTTTCAAAAGACGAGTACGAGTAAAATGTCCGGCAGAATCAGGTTGAGACTCCCGCTCCTCTAAAACAACCGAGCTAGAAAGCAGAATCTCTTCGCCATAAGGAATCTCCTCAGAAATTCCATTCGAAGGAGCCAACGCATCCGAAACAGAAGAAAGCGATGACTCCGCCTCATTCTGAACAGAAGAAGTTTCGGAAAACTCCGCAACCACTGGCAACGGATCTTGAGCAACCTCGGCGACATTTTTGGTTGAGACCGCACTTTGACTTTGAAGCAACGCCACAAAAGCAACTCCACCCAATAAACCCAGCAAACCAATCCAAATCTTCTTCATTACTAGCACTCCTTTTATTTTACAATTCTGCTTATTTCGTCGAAAAAACTTTAAACATGCTTTACGCCCAATCTGGGCACAAAAAAACGCGGACTTTCGTCCACGCTTTAACTTTAGGCATCACCAAACGCCTTTCACGAAACATGAAACAAAAGCCCGCGCCATACATGGCGCGTTTCTGTTCAGTTCGTTTCGTGAGTAAAAATTGGTGATTTTAAACTTAAAACGATACTGCGCGTTAACGCATTAAAATGCTATTACCGCAAAATTCGGTTGGATTGCATGCAACCCGTTACCGGTCTGCATG
>JAOZMR010000154.1 GCA_029934215.1 Pontiellaceae bacterium
TTCCCAAAAAAGGAAACTAGAATTCTCCGGATTTCTGCCCCCTGTGAACGGTTACCATTTTCCAAGCATTGGAAAAGCAAGCTAGACGTTTGCTCTACGTTTTCCAACCCTTGGAACGTTTCAGAATTTTACTTTTCAAGGTTCAATCCTGTTCACACTGGGTTATGTAGTTTCGTTTACCCGTATTCGGGAAACGAAGATTGTGCGTTGTGCGAAAAAAACGTTTCCGAATACGGGTAAACGTTGGCTACATCAATCTTTCAGGTTTCAGCCCTCCGCTTTCCGTCATCTCTTCACTGCCCCGATTGATACAACGCCGAAATCTCCGCCGCAGATAACGCTCGGTTGTAGATGCGGACTTGGTCGATTTTACCATCAAACAACTCTCTGGTAGGTCCATAGGCTCCTCTATATAACGCTCCAATTCCCAAAGGAATATTCGTGTTTGAGGAAGTTATCCCTTCGGCGGTGCTACTGGATTTCAAAACTCCATTAATGTACAACTTTGCAACTACAGAACTACCATTTCTTTGCAAAACGCCCGTTGCCAAAAAAAACTGATTAACGGGTAAATTCTCAACAGGAACGATTGTCGTTACCCATCTATTTCCATCATCATTGAATTGAAACAAAAACTCTGGATTCCCCGTTCCAGACCACGAAAAATCTATAAATCTTATCGAATACCCTGAATTCTTTGGGGTTCCAGCTATGGTCTGACCTTTGTTAATAATTTTTGCATACTGATGATAATCTGTGGATTTAATCCATGTGCTTACTGTAAAATCACCGCCCAGTACATCTCCATTATCTCCAACATTAATAAAATCATCCACCCCATCAAACGAATAAGCCTGCCCGCTGATGCCGGCGGTGAGGGTTGCGCCGTGAACAGTTCCATGATGTCCATTCCCAGAATGATCCATCGCGTCGCCGTCGAAGGGGTAATAGGCGACGAGTCCGTTGGTGGGGATGTCGGTTCTACGGAATTCGGCGACATATTCGGAGGGGGCGCTGGTGGTTTCAATCAAACGACTTTGGTTCGTTTCACCGTCGCTCCATTTGTCAAATTCCCATCCATTATTCGGCGTTGCGGTGATCCAAATTTCTACGCCAATGAGCATGTAGTATTCGTTGGTTTGTCCGCCTTCGGCGGGGGTTGGGATGACGGTGACGAGGGTTGTGTCGTATTGATGCTGGATGTTTTGGATGTGCGGCTCGGCGGCTTCAATTCTTTCAAGAAGTAGTCCGGTTGCCGCAGTGGCGGCTTCGACGGCAAGCAGAGAGGTTTCGATCCATCCGCTTGGGTGGAAGAGTGCGGTTCCTAATGACAAGTATGAACCTGCCATTCCAAACCAAGGGTTGCCGGTAAATAGTTCTGCAATCCCAAAAGCTGCGCTTCCGCACGAGCCAATAGCTACGGGTATTGCTGCAGGAATAGCGGCTCCGCCGGTAAAGCCGATGGATGCCAGACTTACAGCGCATACGCCAATATTTATACCCGTGATTCCAATGGAGAGGGTTTCCTGAACAATTTCAATGGGGGTTTCATCACCGTCGCTCAGTGGAGCAAAAAGCTGATTGCCCAAGGCGAGCGGTCCGGCGGGTTGTTCGACGCGCGCCATGAGTTCGGGATCGACGGCGACATCGTAAGCAACGTTGGTCATTCCGTTGGTGTAGATGTACCAGACGTCCACAGTGTTGTTTGTCCAGTCGGTGAAGTAGAAGACGTAATCTTCGGAGGCGAGCACTCTCGGAAGTCCGTTGCTTCCCAGCTGAACCATTGCAGAATCGCCGTAAGCGGAAACAAAAAGCGCTCCGGTTACTTTCGATGTGTCGTTGGAATCGACCAACGGGACCACGATATCGCCGTTGGGACCAACCGCCGCGAACGGTGCGGATGGATTGCCCGTTTGAAGCAGTCCGGCGCCCTGCGTTTTGGAGAGTACTCGTTTGTAATAAGCAATCGGCTGTTGATTGGTTTCGACGAATGAATAGGGCTGATTGCTGGGAGTGGAAAACTCTTCGACTTCCACCCAGTCCGTCAAGTTTGTGGAGCGCAAAAGAAAATAGTCAAAGTTTGTCGAGGTGACTCCCGACAACCCAATCTCTCCGGCACCCGATTGGATTTCCAAATGCAGGTTCGGTTCGGGAATGGGTTCCGCCCAAAGCATCCCTGCAAACATCATAGCCATCCGTATTGTCCACTTCTTCATTTCACGTCTCCTTGTTGTTGTAGAGCCGCAAAATAGAAGAGCGCGACTCAGTGCTCACGCTTCACCTAAAGCACCGCTAAATGCTCCCAAAGAAACACAAACAAAAAGCCGCGCCACGGGGGCGCGTCTTCGTTCAGTTCGTTTCTTTGGTAAAAATTAGCGGTTTTTAGGTGAAACAATACTGCGCGTTAACGCATTAAATTTTTGGTTCTAAATTGTTCGATAAATTCCTTTTCTTAATTCAGATCGAATTCGGGTTGAACGTAGCGAGTCTATGCCGCCTTTGCCAGAAGATAAGGGCTGTTTTTTCTATTCGGTTTCTATCGCCAGCCTACGCTCCTTGCGGAATTTCAGCCCCCAAAGGGTGAATGCGCCGAGGAACACGAGAAAAACGGATGAGGGTTCTGGAACGGCTCCCGCGATGATGCCTTTGTTCGGCTCCGTCTCCCACGCAAGATCATGGATAATCAGAGTGGCAGATCTTTGATATCCGCCTCCCGGGAGAGACATAGGAACATCATTGTGAGACAACCTGAACCAGCCGTAATGCGTCGCACCCGAGACTTCGAATGAAAAGCCCAAAAACTCGCGGTCTGCTTCAAGAAATCCCCCTCCCCCCATCCAGGCTAACAATTCGTGGTCGGGTAGCCATTCATAGTGCGTTGTGGACTCTTCAATGGAGGCTCCCGCGGCAACGGGAGCATATCTGCCCGTATCCGGATCGGCCAGAGCAGCACTACCGTTCGTGGGTATCAAATAAAAATTGTTGTCGGTTGCAAACAACCGAAAATCTGCTATGGAATCGAGATCCACATCGATTCCAAGTCGGTAACGGTCTCCTTGACCACCACCACCGAACCAATAATCTTGTTGTCCTGACCAGACAATCTCGGCGTTTGCCAAAGACCCGCAGGCACAAATAACGGCAATCCATAAGAGTCGTCGAATGTTCATTATTCTGCTCCAGCTACTTCGTTTTTTTATTCAGATCGAATGCGGGTTGAACGTAGCGAGTCTATGCCGCTTTTGCTAGAAGATAACGCTTGCCTTTTTGTTAGGTTGGACTAAATTACTTCGCTTTAACAAAAGAGGGGATAATTTGCGTAATGAAGATACTGATTGTTTATTCGAGTAAAACCGGGAACACCCAAAGAGTAGCTGAGGCGATTTCAAGGCAATTGCCTGCGGCGGAGTTGTTCGATGTGAAGAGGGCGCCTGATCCGTCAGGGTATGATCTCATTTTTATGGGGAGCTGGATCGATAAGGGAACCGCCGATAAGGGGGCACGGACGTTTATTGAAAAGTTGAAGAATCAACGGGTCGCGATCTTTTCCACTCTCGGCGCGTATCCCGATTCCGAGCATGCCACGAAAAGCTTGGACGCGATTGTGGAGTTGATGCCGACGTGCGAGGTTGTGGAGCGTTTTATCTGTCAGGGCGCGATTAGTCCGAAGCTGATTAAGTGGATGAAGATGCTGCCAAAAAATCACCCGCATGCCGCTGATGCTGCGCGTAAGAAACGCTGGGCAGATGCGGAGAGCCATCCCAACGAAGAGGATTTCAAAAACGTTCGGGTCTGGGCGGAGAAGGTGGTCTCATGAGTGGTTTTTTTGAAAGCGTTGGTGCGGTCGGGGTCATTCTCGCCGTTTCGGGGATTTGGAGCCTCTACCTTTTTGTGAAGTTTGGGCTCTATCTTTTTCTGATTTCGCGCGATTTCAAAAAGAGTTTCCAATGTGTGGAAAGTGGGGAGCTCGATTTGATGACGCAGGAGCCGAAGCGGAAGAATCCGATGATGGATATCATGCGCGATATCGCCCGCTTTCATGCGCACCATTCCCGCGACCTGAAATCGGAAGTGGCGTTTTTGTTCTATAAATATTTCAGCCGGGTCAACAGAGCGGTGGCGTGGTTGCGAATGATTTCTGTGATCTCTCCGCTACTCGGGCTGATGGGAACCGTGCTGGGAATGGTCAGCATGTTCAAGGCTCTTGCGATGGATCAACAGGTCGATGCGTCGTTGATGGCGGGCGGAATCTGGGAGGCTCTTTTGACAACGGTAATGGGGCTTTTTGTTGCGGTTCCGACGTTGGTTTTCTACTACGTCATTAGCCTGCGCCTGAAAGGGTTCACGATCGAAGCCGTTGAGTATGGATACCGCATGGCGGGCATTGTGAATCCGGAATGCCCGTATGGCTCTGGGAAGAAGTGCTGATGTTCGATCTATTCAATTCGGATGACATTGAGACGCACGTCGATTTGACGCCGTTGATCGATGTGATTTTTATGCTTCTCATCTTTTTTGTACTGGCCGGCACCTTCAGCAAGCCAGTGCTTGAGGTTCTCCTTCCGCACACCGAAACGGCTGAGTCGGTGGGCGGTATTCAGGAAAAAGAGGTCGTTGTGACCATCGATCAGGAGGGGAAAGTTCTCTGCGAAGACCGAACGTATGCCTTCGACGAACTGCTTGAGCTCGTCGAGCTGCGTCCCACGCAGAAAATGAATCTCTATGTCGATGAGCGTGCGCCCTTCAAGCCCTTCATTGCCCTCATAGACGCAACCCGCCTCGCTGGACGAAGCAATGTGGTGATTACGACTGAGAAATGAAAAATCATTTATCAGACCAGTTTGATCGAGGTTCCACGTTGGTTTCATGGAGCGTTCTTTCGCTATTGGGATTGAGCAGTCTCTTTTTCCAAGGGTTGGAAAAACCCGCACCGATCTCTGCTCCTAAACCGGGGCCAGTGACGCAAATTAGTCTTGAGCAATTACCGGTTCGCGAAGAGATACAAAACGAAGTGCTTCCGGAGCCGGAACCTATTGTTGAGCCCGAGCCGGACCCGGAGCCGGAACCGGAGCCCATTATCGAACACGATGCGCCAGAGGAGGCGGCGCCTCCTCCGCCAGAAGAACCGGAACCTGAGCCGGTGGTTGAAGTGAAACCCGAGCCAGAGGCGATCGCGCAGGAGGCGAGTACGGTTGAGACGGATGGCGTGGCTGTTCCACCGTCGCTTCTTCAGGAGTTGCAACGGAAGGTAGAGAAAGCAAAATATTATCCGACCCGCGCCAAACGTCGAGGCATCACGGGGCGAGTGGTTCTTCGAATAACGATATCGATTTCTGGCGAGATTGACGCGGTAGAGATTGTTTCCTCGGATCATTCGATCCTCGCTTCAGCCGCAAAAAAAACAGGGAGCAAGCTTCTTGGCAAAACGCTTTCGACGAAACCCAAAAAAACGCTTTTCATTGAAGTCCCTGTGGTTTACGAGCTGCGATAAGTCTGCAGCATAGACATCATTCTTTCCGTTCTTCTGCACCGATTCCGCGTGCTGATTCTTATCATTTTTTCACAACCGCTATCGCTAGAAGGAAGGCATTTCCGATTGATGAATGGGAGAGAAGAGTTCCAACCCTTGGAACTCGGTCATCGAAAACGCCTATCCCTTCGATATTCGAAATTCCTTGTTCTAAATTCAATATTCATCTCCGCTCCCTCGGCTGTTCCTCTGACTTCCTCTAGCGTAGCGGTTGTGAAAAAAACGACAAGAATCGGTGCGTGGATTCGGTGCGGAAGAATTTTCACAAACGCTATCGCTAGAGGAGGTAACGATGAAGGTTGAACCACGAATGGACATTAATGCACACAAATGGGAGAGGAAAAAGATTCGTGTTGATTTTTGAGTTTCGCCTCGGAACTAAAAAGTCCAAGAAAATCGGCTTTGAGCTGGAGGGTTTGTGTGAGATAAAAGGTGTTGCAAAAACGAGCGGACTCAGCGCTTAAAATCTAAACCCTTATATTTAACACTAAAAAACATAACACTCATTCCCATGAAAACACTACCGCTCGGAATCGCTACATTTGAGGATTATATTGACGGAGATTTCTTGTACGTCGATAAAACGGACTATCTCTATCAGTTAGTAAAGCCTGCGAAGGCGGTTTATTTCCTTTCCCGTCCACGGCGCTTCGGGAAGTCTCTGACCCTCTCTACACTTAAGGCAATCTTTCAGGGAAAAAAGGAGCTGTTTAAGGGGCTCGCGATTTATGAAAAGGAATATGACTGGGATGAATATCCCGTTATTCATATCGACTTGGGAGACAAACAGGCGAGATCTGTAGAGCAACTGGAGAAATATTTGTGTTACGCGGTGGATCAGGCAGCTCGCATAAATGGTGTCGAGCTGGTGTCCGATGAGTCGCCGTTAAAGCTAAGCGAGCTGATCGAAAAGTTGTCCGCAACGAACAAGGTTGTCGTTTTGATCGATGAATATGACAAACCCATTCTCGGCAACGTCAAAAATGTCGAGGAGTGCGAGAAAATACGTGATGTATTGAAAGCGTTCTATTCGGTC
>JAOZMR010000155.1 GCA_029934215.1 Pontiellaceae bacterium
ATAGCTGCGGGTGAGGTGGAGACGGTTGAGTTCAAAAAGTCATTCGATAAGGATGCGATTGAAACGCTGTCGGCTTTCGCGAATACGAAGGGCGGATGCGTTCTTCTTGGGATTTTTGGGAAGAAGGTTGTCGGGGTTTCGTGCGGCGAGGAATCGCTTCAGAGCTGGGCGAACGAGATTAAACAGAAAACATCTCCTTCGATTGTTCCGTCGATTGAAAAGTTTTCGTATCAGGGCAAGACGTTGGTTTGTCTTCGTGTAGATGAGTTTCCGGTGAAGCCAGTGGCGTTCAAGGATCGCTATTACAAGCGGGTGGCAAACAGCAATCATCAGCTGACGCTGACGGAGATTTCCAATATGCATCTTCAATCGTTGCAGCTCTCTTGGGATGCTTATCCGGATGAACGTTCAGATCTGTCGAAATTGTCGCAGGACAAAATTGATACATTTCTTAAACGAGTCCATGAGGGCGGACGATTTGAAGTCGAAGGCGATCGTTGGACTGTGTTGGAGAAGTTAGGGTATGTGAAGGATGATATCCCAACTCATGCCGCTGTTATTCTGTTCGGTGAAAACGATCCTCCTTATTCTTTGCATATTGGACGGTTCAAAACTCCTTCGATGATTATTGATGACCGAATGATTCGAGGCACGCTGTTTTCGGTGGTTGAGGATGCGATGAAGTTCATCATTTCCCATTTGAAGGTGGCTTTTGAGATCACTGGAAAGATTCAACGCACCGAAATTTTTGAATATCCGGTATCCGCTCTTCGGGAATTGTTGCTGAATGCGGTGGTTCATCGGGATTACACAAGCCCTGTAGATATTCAGATTAAAATTTTCGATAGCGCCATTACATTTTTCAATCCGGGTGCGTTGTACGGCGGACTGACCGTTGAAGAGCTGAAGACAGACAGTTACCAGTCTCGTGCACGTAACAAGCTCATCGCAGAGGCGTTTTATCTGACACACGATATTGAGAAGTACGGCAGTGGGTATCTTCGTGTGCGTAAAGAGGTCGCGGACTATCCCTCGATGACATTTGAATACCGCGAAAGTGGAGACGGATATCTCGTGGAGTTGCAGTACGCGGAACAGCGGATAGCAACGGAACCGAGAGCTTCTCAGAAGCTTGACGAGCAAGAAAGTTCACAAAGAAGTTCACAAAGAAGTTCACAAAGAAGTTCACAAAGAATTCTGGATGCCATTGCGGATGATCCGACTGTTACGATCGCTCGGCTTGCGGAGTTGTGTGGGATTGGTACGCGAGCCGTTCAAAAAAATATTAATGGATTGCGAGATCGAGGGTTAATTCTTCGGGTTGGCTCAAGAAATAGTGGGTACTGGAAGATCCTTGAGGGATGAAGTGAGGGATTAAATGGGGGATTAAAAAGTCTGTTCGTCGCAATCAAGGATGAATCAGGCATTCAGGCGAAGGATTTAGCTAAGAGCCTTCACCGGCCCATCAAGACGGTTGAGAGGCAAATCAAAGTGCTGAGAGATAAAAATCTTGTTGAACGGCGAGGTAATAAAAAAACGGGCGGATTCCGGATTAAGTTTATGTTGCCGAAGCCGGATACTGTAGACGTCTCCAAAGAGGCTGGCGCATTAAATGAGGGATTAAGTGAGGGGTTAAATGAGGGGTTAAAAAGTCTGTTCGCCGCAATCAAGGATGATTCTGGCATTCAGGCAAAGGATTTAGCTGAGAGCCTTCACCGGCCCATCAAGACGGTTGAGAGGCAAATCAAAGTATTGACAGATAAAAGCCTTATTGAACGTCGCGGTAGCAAAAAGACCGGAGGCTATTGGGGGAGTGAGGGAGGAGAGAGCTTTAGACCAGAGGTAAGAACGTAAAACCGAGTTGTACTCGGTTATGAGCCTGTGGGACTGTCCAACATCCAGCATCCAACGTCGAGTCGGGACAGGGAGTTTTGACCACTTATCTTCACTAATAGCTGCTGGCCCAATGGGGCGCAGTAGGGTTTTGTTCTTCCTGTTTTAAAAAGGAGAAACCTACTGCTCCGCCAGCCATTGCTGAAGCGGTAAAATTAGTGAAGCATTAGTGGTTTAACTTCTCTTTTTCATTCGCGGTTCAATCTCCCCTTTTCCTTTGTGCTCCTTGAGTCTTCCCCCTTCGCCTAAGGCTACGGAGGACAAGTTGTGGTCAAAAATAGTGACCATCTGATTCTTGTCTGATAACCTTATTGGATGTATATTAAGTGATTGTATTCACCTAAATTTATATAAAAAAGAGATTATGATAACCCGGATAGCAGAGTCGATCATTGAGGAACGCCTTTTCAGAGAGAAGGTGGTTTTGCTGTATGGTGCCCGACAGACTGGCAAGACGACGCTGGTGAAAGAGTTAATCAAAAGACATGGCGGGATCTATTTCAATGCGGATGAGCCAGATATTCGCCTGTGGTTTGCTAATCGCACATCCAGTGAATTGAGAAGTCTGGTGGGCACGGCAAAGCTCGTTGTTATTGATGAGGCGCAACGCGTTGAAAACATTGGGCTAACGTTGAAGCTGATGGTGGATAATTTTCCGGACGTGCAAGTCGTTGCAACTGGATCCTCCAGTTTTGAGCTGGCCGACCGGCTTAAGGAGCCCTTGACGGGTCGCAAATATGAAATGATTCTTCCGCCATTTTCCTTGGAGGAGATGGAGACCGCCAGAGGGCCGTTGGAGGTCGATAGGATGCTGTCCAAATCGGTTATTTACGGCATGTATCCTGAGCCAGCTCTTTTCGGTGTGGCGGAAGCCTGCGAACGGTTGTTGGAACTTGCAGGGAGCTATCTGTACAAGGATGTTTTGTTGTTGGGGCAGATCCGGCATCCGGATGCCTTGGAAAAACTTCTTCGCGCCCTGGCGCTGCAGGTGGGTAACGAAGTCTCCTATACCGAACTCGCCGGTCTGGTCGGGATCGATAAAAACACCGTGGAGACCTATATCCGCATTCTGGAACAGGCCTTTATCTTGTTCCGACTTCCGCCATTCAGCCGAAACCTTCGCACTGAGCTGAAAAAAATGCGCAAGATCTACTTTTGGGACACCGGCATTCGTAACGCCGTCATCAACAACTTTAGCCCTCTTGAAACACGGCCGGATGCGGGAGCTCTGTGGGAAAACTTTCTGATTGCTGAACGGATAAAATACTTGAGAAACCACCGCTCTGCGAACTCCAGTTACTTTTGGCGCACTCACCAGCAGCAGGAGATCGACTATATTGAAGAGCGGGAACGCGGTCTGTTGTCCGTGGAAATTAAATCCCAAAGCGGGCGCGGTCGGATTCCGGCAACATTTTCCCGTGCTTACCCTGGAGCGGAACTCCATGTGATTTCCACAGCCGACTGGAGAGAACTGGTTTATGCCGACCTATAGTGTGTACGGGTTAGAATCCACTCTCTGCTCCAAATCAGTACCGTTTATTTCTCTCTTTTCTATGTGTTCCCTTCGTTCTTTTGTGGCCAACAACCTCTCTTTAAGCTCCGTGTTTAAGACTCAAAGATCCCTCGATTTTTTTCTTTTTTTCGCACCCTTAACCTCTCTCCTTCGTTAAGGGCTGCAGAGGATAAGTTATGGCCAAAAATCTTGCTGTTCTCGGCCGTTGTTCTGACTCTCTTTAGCGTAGCGGTGGTAGAAGATGCTGATCCAACACTCCCTGTTTCTCGCGCACTCGATAAGGTGGAATGATATGAATAGATTGCTTTTATTCTTGAAATTAGGACTAACGTTCCTAATATTACGCCCGTATGAGGAATAGAAGTGATAAATCAGTGCTACGGGCGCGTTCTGAGGGCGCTTTCGGGCGTATTTTGGTTCTGACGGGTGCGCGTCAGACTGGAAAGACGACGTTGGTTAAAAAGGCGTTTCCGGGGTATGAGTATATTTCGCTGGAAGACCCGGTGCTTCGGATCGAGTATCAAAAACTTTCCGCTCAACGATGGGCCGATCAGTATCCATATGCGGTGCTCGATGAAATCCAGAAAACTCCGCAACTGATCGAGTCGATTAAGGCGGTGTATGACCAGTTTGATGATCCGCGTTATCTTTTGCTGGGATCGAGTCAGATTCTATTGATGAAGCAGGTGCGCGAGAGTTTGGCGGGGCGCTGTCAGTTGTTGGAGCTTTATCCGCTTACTCTCCCTGAAATGTTAACGCAGTCGTGGGACGATCCTGTTCGGGAGTCCAGACTGGTTCGATGGGTGCGTGATGGGGTGAACCTTTCTGAGTTGCCAGCCGTTTTGTCCCGTGATGAACGGTTTGTGAGGGCCTGTGCCTGTTTCGAACGCTATCTTCAGGTCGGAGGCTATCCGGCTTTGTGGAAGGATAAGATTTCTGAGGAGGAGGCTCGGCGTTGGCTGTATGATTATGTGCAGACCTATTTGCAACGAGATATTCGTGATTTGGCTGAAATTAGGAATTTGGAGCCGTTTGTTTTGGCGCAGCAGATGAGCGCCCGTTTGACAGGCGAGTTGGTTAATTATTCGGCATTGGCGAAGGAGGCGGGAATTACCGCGAAGACGGCTCGGAGGTTTCTGCAGTATTTACAGATGAGCTATCAAGTGGTTCTGCTTCAGCCTTGGTTTCGGAATTCGCTCAAGCGTTTGGTGAAATCTCCAAAGCTTCATTATCTGGATCCCGGCGTGCAGTCGGCTGTCAGTGGGCGGTATGGTGCGTTGACGGGGCATGAGTTTGAAAGTGCGATCGTTGCGGAGGTGATTAAGCAGTTGAAGACCGCAGGGTTGCGGGTTGATTTTTATCATCTACGAACTGTCGACGGGCGCGAGGTGGATTTGTTGCTGGAAACACCGGATGGGTTTTATGCGATCGAAGTGAAGCAGAGTCGGTCGGTTCGGGCGACGGATGCTCGCCACTTGAAGGGGTTGCCGGAGCTGCTGGACAAACCCCTTATTCACTCTTTTTTGGTGAGTCACGATCCTGAGGTGAAGCGGTTCGGTCTCGAGGTGACTGCTCTTCCGGTGGCGGCATTGTTGAGCTGATGGCTGTGGGGAGAGGGAGTGGAAGCGTATGGTTTTGTGAGAAAAGAAATTTTGACCACTTATCTCGCACTAATCTGCCGGCGACGCAATGAGCTGCCGGATTTGTATTGTTCTTGTTGTGTAAGCATCCGGGTAATCCCCGGATGGAGAAGTAACCGATGACGTTTGAGTACCGCGAGAGTGGAGATGGGTATTTGGTTCGTCTTGAATACAGTGAACAGCGTGTTGAAAGTCAACCTCGGGTCGGTGAAAAGGTCGGAAATAGGGGTAGGAAATCAAAAAGTTCACAAAGTATTTTGGATGCCGTCTCGGATGATCCGAACGTGACGATTGCTCACCTTGCAGAGCTATGCGGGATTAGTACGCGTGCTGTTCAAAAAAGCATAGAGGTTTTGAAAAAAGGATGCTATTGATGCGAATGGGTCCGGATCGCGGAGGGTGTTGGAAGGCGCTTGGTGGGCAAAAATAAGGTTCGTAGAAGGATAATCGAGCGTTCGATGAAAACCTTGACGAACAAGAATTTTATCAAACGGCGGGGTTGCAGAAAGACCGGCGGCTATTGTGTGCTGTGAGTTCTGTTTCACTCGCACAAACGAGGCTGGAAGCTCTCGTCTACGAAGAAGAGGCTTCCAGCCTCTTTAGCTGTACGCGACCGCTTCTATATCTCCTTTTGGTTTCGAGTTTTGTGAGTCGTTTGGATGGATCAACCTTTTTGATCGGTTCTTTTTGGACAGATGGGCTTGGGTTTTCTATCCTTTGGTTTCTGGAGAGGTAGGTATGGTAAATATTGAAGAGGTTAAAAGGCAGATCGTTCAAGCGATTAAGCCGTTGAATCCGGAGCAGATCATTTTGTTTGGCAGCTATGCTTACGGAACACCGACGGAGGACAGTGACTTGGATATTTGTGTCGTCGAAAAAGAGTTCGAGTCGAAGTGGGAAGAAAAGGCAAAAATCCGGCGGCTGTTGTCGGGCATTAAAATGCCGAAGGATATTTTGGTGGAAACAAAGGCGTATTTCGATGCGCATAGCGACGAAAACTGGATTAACACAGCACTGCATGACGCAAAAAAATACGGATGTTTGTTGTATGAAAAAATCTGAGATCAAAAATAGTGCAGATTTGTTTTTCTATAAGGGACGAGTCGATTTCAATGCGGCCGTAGTTCTTTTTGAAAGTTTTTCCAGAGGGGAGTGCGAAATTGATTTAGATGCGGTCATGTTTCATTTTCAGCAATCTGCGGAAAAATGCTGAAGTCGGTTCTTTCTAAAAACAAGATACGTATTAAACAGACCCATAGCATAGAAAGGTTGATGGGGCTTTTGGTCGAAAATGCGATTGAGCTCCCGTCTGAGTTTGATCCACGTAAAAATTTATCGGAGTACGCAGTGGATGGGCGATATGCTGTTATTCACGATGATATCGACGATGCGGAGCGTTATATAGGGATGCTGAAGGATTTGTTGACGTTTATTGAAAAGGCTGTTTCTTAGGAGGCTAGAAAATTTAACGTGAACACAGATTGATTTTACAAACCCCTGCT
>JAOZMR010000156.1 GCA_029934215.1 Pontiellaceae bacterium
GGGTTGAGTCATGGGGTCTCCTTTCGGTTAAAGTTTTCGATCTTCTCGCGCAGGATTTCATTTATGCGCGGTTTGTCGTCGGGATAGAGCGAGATGAGCTTTTTGCCCTGTTGCTGATAGAGTTTCTGCTTTTTGAGCATTCCAATTTTGTAGTCGGCGCTGTCCATCCCCCAGTATTCGATATAAATATCGTGTTCGGGCAGATAGAAGTCGGGGCGAATAGCGTAGCCGTCGAGAATGCGAAAGCGTTCGTCGTATCGATAGCGAATGCGCTGGGAGTCGAGGGCTTCGCAGATCAGTCGTTCACCGATGGATTGAACCCAGGTGCCATCTTTGGCTCGAATCTTTTTCTGGAGTTCCACTTTAGTTTCGAAGTTGCGGCGTTCCATGAAAACCTCGTCGAAGCAATAGTTGCAAAACGGTCGTTGGAAGGCTTTTTGGGAGCGGGCAAACTCGTCGTGTTCCAATTCGACCCCGCACCGTTGGCAGCAATGAACGGCTTGCTTCTCTTTGATGCGCAATGCTTCTTCGATGGTTTCGACAGCGAGCTTTGCGTCTCGGTGGTTGTAGTCTTTTTCGACGGGACTGATGGCGATGTCGCGCAAGTCGGAGAGCGCACACTTTGCGGCGACTCCCTGCGCTTTGAGTGCTTTCACTGCATATTGTCGCACCTGCGGTTTTGCATCGCGTAGCATCGGAACGAGAGCGGAGACAGCCCGGTTTGCATCGGCAATCCCGGCAAGTTTTCCAATGGCAGAAGCAGCCAGTCGCCGCACGTTTGCGACGGGCGAGCGCGTCAGTTGAATGAGTTCTGTCAGCGCGGACGGATCGCCGGAGTTGCCCAGCTCCACAGCCCGCTCACGAAATCGTTTTTCGAGTTTGCTATCCATTTTTCTTCTCCTTGATCGTCAGTAATTTCTTCACCGCAACGGAAGCAATGGTTCCAACGCTTGATTGGAGCAGTGTTTTAAAAAGCCTGTCGCTAACTTTTTTTCCAAATCTCGCCATACAATCTTACCTCATTTCTGGCGGAGTCTCTTTTTGTCCGCACACGGATTTTATTGTCGTGATGCTATCGATTATATGATTGTTTAGCAATCTGATTTTTGCGGGTTTGCATACTCTTCTTTCCTCCTGCGTAGAGGGTTTTTGAAATTTTGCCAATCATTTGTTTCGAGTCGAGGCGTGTTGGTTTGTTAGTCTATAAATTCGTCTGTTTGAATGTGTTAATAAAGGGCTGTCTTATGAACCGAGCAATTCCAATTCTGAAAAATACAGCGGCGAATTATCTCCAGCAAATTGTCGCGGTTGCGGTGTTTATGTTTTTGACGCCGTATGCGGCAAAGCAGTTGGGTACGGAGCAGTTCGGACTCTGGTCGCTGATGTGGTCGATGGTTGGGGTTCTCGGGCTGGTGGATATGGGGATCTCAAGCGCGGTGGTGAAGTTTATCGCGGATGCTAAGGGGCGTCATGCGGAGGACAGAATCCGAAATTTGTATTCTACGTTTTTTTGGGTCCAGACTTCTTTGGCGATGTTTGTTCTTCTTTTGGCAGGGGCTGTTACGCCGTTTTTGGGGCGTCTTTTTGATATTCCTAATCCTCTTCTTCGTATCGCGGGTGTTGTGTTTATGATTCTTTCGTTTCGGGTCGCCACGGGTATGCCGTTCGGGTTGTTTGTCGGCCTGCTGGTTGGGCATCGGAAGCAGGCGTATTCGAGTTTGATCAAGGCTGTCGGCGTGCTTGCTTATGGGGTGTTTGTCTATTTTATGCTGCGTCTGAAGCCGAGTGCGGTGACGCTGGCGGGATGTAATATTCTGGTTCACCTTTTGACGAATGCGGTGCTTGTGGCGGTGGCGCTTCGGGTGGTTCCGCAGTTTACGATCCGCCCGTCGTTGTTTAGTCGTCCGCTTATTAAAGAGATTAGCTCTTTTTCCGGCGCGGCTTTTCTGGTCCAGGTTTCGTCGCTTCTTTATACGAGGGTGGATATTTTTGTGATCCAGAGGTTTTTGTCGCTGACGAATGTGGCTCGTTATTCGGTTGCGATGCAGACGGTGGAACGCGGCGCGCTTTTTTGCCATCAAATGACGAAGGCGCTGACGCCGTTGATTGCGGAGATGAAGGGAGCGGATGATAAACAGGCGATTCGTTTGATTTTGCGGAAGGGTACGAAGCTGAATACTGCGCTGGCGACGCCGCTTCTGGGCGGATTGATTTGGTTGGCGCCGGATTTGATTCATAGCTGGATGGGTCCGGAGTTTTCGGATTCTATCATGCCGATGCGGTTGCTCGCTGGGGTGGCGTGGATTGTCGCTTTCTGCGGGGTTTCGTCCACGATTCTTACGATGACGGGGCATCAGAAAAAGGAGGCTCGTTTAACGATTATTGGGCAACTGCTGAATCTGGGGCTCACGCTTGCGCTGGTTCGAAGTTATGGCTTGAACGGGGTGGCGTTTGCTTCGCTGTTCTCGGGGGTTGCTGTTAGTTTGGTTACGATTGGTTTTACGCTGCGGGCACTGAAGGTCTCTTTCTGGCGGATGTATGGCCCTGCGTTCGGATCTGTGATTCCGCTGGCGCTGATGTTTGCTTCGATTGCCGGGATGCAGAGGCTTGGAGGGCAAAACCCTCATTTGGTTTTGGTCGCAGTGTATGAAGGCTTCGGATGTTTTGTTTTCTTCGCCGCGTTTTATCTGGTGGGCTGCTCCGCAAAAGAACGCGCATATTACAGAAGCAAAGTGCGTTCGGTGGTTTCTCGCCGATCGAAGAAGTAAGGGAATTATGGGCGCAACAATTGTATGGGCTATTTTCTTTGTGGTTGCTGTTTCGGGGCTTACGTTCTTTATGATGAACTTCCCGAAGTATCATCGGCTTTGTATTACGTTAATGGTGTTTGCGACATGCCATGTGAAAAAGCCGTTTTATCAGGAACTTCTTTATCGTCTCTATCGGGGGGTGGATCGGGGTTTCGGGGTGACGTTTGTGGATATCTTCTTTTTCTCGTTCGCGTTTTATCTGCTCATAAAAAAACCGTATAAATTGAGGTGGACGCATCCGGGGCTCACGGTTTGGTGGTTCATCATCTTGCTCAGCGTTTGTTCGCTGATGAATGCGGGAGAGCCGTTTGCCGGGTTGTTTTCAATCCATAAATTCCTTCGTGCTTCTCTTTTGTTCTGGGTGATCATCAATATCGTCCGAACAAAGAAGGATATCATCGCTGTGCTCAACGGTCTTGTCGCCGCGTTAGCCTTTCAGGGCGGCGTCGCTATGTGGAATAAATATGTCACACAAACGTGTGTGAATCGAGTGATGGGTAGTTTCAACCATCCCAATGCGTTTGCCATGTATGTGAACATGATTATGCCCGTTGCTTGGGCGGGTTTTATGGAGAAGATTTTTTCCAAGAATTTCATGAAGGTGGCGGTTATTGGAGTTGGGGTGGGCTTCATGGCGGTCATCTTTACGAAATCACGAGCCTGCACGGTTCTGCTTCCTGCCATTTTGGGAATGACGACTGCGCTGTCGTTTATGGTGAAGCCGACGCTTCACAAATCCGGCGTGGCATTCGTCGCGATCATCGCAGGCTCAGTGGTGATCGGTATGGCGCTTCCAACAATCATTCGGCGCTTCGAAAAAGCCCCAAAACAGTCCGCCGAAACCCGCCACTATTTCAACCATGCCGCAGCCGCAATGGCGGACGATCGGTTCTTTGGCTGTGGAATCAATAACTACGCATGGTCTCTAAAATTCACCGACTACTATTGGTATATGTATCCTGAGGGCTTAGAGGCGCCGGACCCAGAAGCCTTTCGAGAGGAGCAGTTTGCACGCCTCGGAACCTGTCATAATATCTACTGGTTTTTCGCAGGGGAAGTGGGTTACTGGGGAATGTACTCCCTGTTTTTGATGTACGGCATTTTTTATGTGCAGATTCTATGGGGAATCCTCAGAGCGCGAGACCCGATATCTCGCGCGGTTATGTGTGGGCTTGCGCCCAGCTTTCTACTGCTACACGTCCACAGCAAACTGGAGTGGGTTTGGAGACAAACGCAGTCGATTTACCTCTATTTTATTCTTGCGGGGCTGATGGTTGTGGTGGGAAATTACTCGAAGCGGTACAACGCTCAAAAAAAACGAAGAAAGACGTAAGGATATGGACGACCAAATCGACGACCTAGAAGAAGAATCAGAAGGCACGCAGGAGGGCGGCGGCATATCTTTGCCGTTTGATCCAATTACAATGATTTTCGGACTCTGGAGCCGCAGGAATATCGTGATCTTCGTCATGATTCCTCTCTGCATTTTCGCTGCCGTTTTTGCAAAAGCGGTTCGAACAAGAATATACAGAGCAAACGTCATGCTGCTGTTCGATCCGCCGCCCGTTGAAAAGGAGGACGCAGAATCACAGCTCTCCGTTTACACACTTATCGACCTCATTAAAACCCCAGAAGTGATCGATATCGCTCGCACAAAAATCGACCTGCCCGTACGAATCAAAACCGTTGCATCCGCCATCGACTTCGAGCTCCGTAAAAAAACCACGCTACTCGAAATCCGCACAGAATGGGACGACGCCCAAATCGTATCTGATCTCGCAAACTCAACCTACGAAGCCTTTTTCGAGAAACTCGCAGAGATGCAGAGCGAAAAACGAACCAAAGACCTCGACGATCTAACAGCGCGACTCAAAGAGGTGAAATCCGAACTCACCATTCGAGATCGGGAACTGAAAGACTTCACTCTCGAAAATCAAATAGTCGATCTCGACAAAGAAGCCCTAGCCTATCTCCAGCAGCTCGTCACCCTCGACACCGACTACGACCGCGAAATTAGCCACCTCAAAAGCGTACGAAAACAGCAAGACACCCTAAAGAAAATCATAGAAGAGCTGAAAGCGAAAGCTGCAAAAGAGGCGGAAGAGATGGCGCAAAAAAGCGCATCCGTCACCATCGCGAACGTCAAAGTCCAACGCCTCCGCGAGCGCATCTCGGAAGTCCAGACCGACCGAGCCCGCGAAGCAAACATGGCAGTGCGCCAGCAAGAACTCGACCGAGGGACCACCCTTCGCAAGCTCGACGCCATATCGCAATCGGAATACGACCAGATCGTTGCAGAATATAAAGCCGCAAAAGCAATGTCCACCGACACCGAAGAGATCCTGAAATGGAAAGCCGAAATCAAAGAACTCGACAAATCCATTGTCCCCACCGGCGGCGGAATCAGCACCGAATCCATGGTCCTAATGCAGACACTCATCGCAAAAACAATTGATCTACAACTCGAAACCACCGCATCAGCCGAACGCGTGAAAGCGCTCGACGACGCCCGCGACCGAGCGCAAGACCGCCTCAACGTCATCCCACAAGTCAAACAAGCCTATGCCGAACGCCTACGCCGCGTCGAAGCCCTCGCGAACGACCGCAAAGCCCTGCAAGCAACCATCGCGCTATTAACCCGCAAACTTGGCTCCTCCAAAATCCCATTTCGAGTCATCTCACGCGCAAAACCACCGCTATTTCACTCCTCCTCAAACACCAAACTCATCTTCATCGCACTCGTTATGCTCGGTGGAATGGCCAGCGTCGGGCTCGTGGTTTTCCTCGAAATCCTCGACTTCAACATAAAATCCAAAGGCAGCCTCAACGCAGCATTTTCTGCGCCCGCACTGGCATCATTCCCCTGCCGAAAAAACCCAAGAACGCTACTCCCCGGCGCCCTACAACTCGAAGAAGACGTGGAACGATACCGCCGACTCATCCTCGAACTCAAACGATCTCTACCCCAAAAAGACAACGCAACACTCATCATCACAGGCTCCACCACAGAAGTCGGAGTCACCACGGCAACGCTCAACATCGCCGAACGTTTGCAAGATCCAGAAAACACCGTCCTAATCATCGACGCACACACCCAACCACAAATAAGCAAGCCGCGAAGAATCACCCTGTCAGAATTCACAGCCCCCACCGCCGTCACCCCCGGACTAGGCGACTACCTCGCCTCCGACAAATACACAACAGAAGACATTCTTCACACCATTGAAGGAACAGAAATACAAACCATCCTTTGCTCGCAAAACACCCCGATAGAAGAACTGCTTAACGCCACAAAGCTCCACGGGCTCATTGAACAGATGAAAACCCGTTTCACCTACATACTCATCGACGCACCCGCCCTAGACGTCGGCATCGAAACCGAACATCTCGCGCAATACGCAGACGCCGCCTTCTACGTTGCAAAAACCAGGAAGAAGAACATCATCGCCGAAAAAATGGCCTACAAAAAACTAGAAAAAGCCAACATTCCTGTTGTTGGGAGTCTTGTCGTAGACGTGAAAAAACTATACGAACGGATTTGACAGCACAGGGCTACTCCATGACAGATGCATATGAGCACTTAACGCTCTACATATGAAGAAAATGTGATTTTTTGCGGAACATTTTCCCTGCATTTCTTTTTACTCTCGGCATAAAAAATAGCATTCCAATGCCGAACCCCTGCGAACAACAGGTTCTTGAAGACCTGAAGATTCGC
>JAOZMR010000157.1 GCA_029934215.1 Pontiellaceae bacterium
TCAACCCAGAAATAGAAAGCAATTGTTCAACTAATTAATGCCAGCCTCCTTAGTGGGAGTTTTGGCAGAATGATTGACGGCAGACCTGAGGTATTCCGAACGTGCTTTTTGTATTCCCCAAAAAGAAGCGACCCAAAGGGAGCGGCAATAATGGGACGGGGTTGAACGCAGGCAGGAATGGAAGAGGTTTGCCCAGCGAATGAATGAAACTTACGAATGAACAGCCCTCTTTCTCATCCCCATTCGTAAATTTCATTCATTCGCTGGGCAAAATCTCCCCTCTTCGCTCCTTCGCCCCGAAGCCTCGGGGTAATAACGGTTAAAATCCGCACCTGAAACGTCCCATCATTGCCGCTCCCTTTGGGTCGCTTCTTTTTGGGGAATACAAAAAGCACGATCGGAATACCTCAGGTCTGCCGTCAATTATTCTGCGAAAACCGCCCCAGCTCGGGTTTCAGGCTCCACGAATAATGATCTCTTTGGCGTATGGCGCCATAATTTTTTCGAGGTGGCGTAAGCGGTCGGGGGTGGTGCGTTTTTTTGTACGAAATTCTTCGGTGGCGAGAGTCTCTTGCGGGACGAAGGCTTGCATGACGTAGCGGTTGCAACCCTGTATGAGTTGACCCGCTTCGTGCATTTGTTCGTCCGTGTGGAAGGGCTCTATGACGGTGGTGCGAAACTCGTGCTCAATATCACTGCGTTTGATGAGTTTGATGGATTCTTCGATTTTTTCGGTTTCAATGAAGCCCGCGATTTCTGGATAGCCGGAGAGTCCAGCTTTGATGTCCATCGCGATGTAGTCGACGAGTGGTAGGCATTTCTTGAGGACGTCTGGGCGCCCCCCGTTGGAGTCGAGTTTGATCTTGAAGCCTCGTTCTCGTAGAAATTCAATGAGTTCGACGAGATGGACCGAAAGGGTTGGTTCGCCGCCGGTGATGCAAATGGCGTCAACCCAATCGGCTTTAAAACGCGAGCAAATGGCATCGAGCCGATCCCAAGATAGACCCGCTTGTTTTGCGCTCATGAGACTGGCGTTGTGGCAGAAGCCGCATGTGAAGTTGCAGCCTGTGAGGAAAAAGACCCCGCATAGACTTCCGGGGAAGTCGATCATCGAGGGCTTTTCCAACACTGCGTATACGGGCGAATCTGGTTTCTCGGCGTTCGCTTTGTCTGGTTCTATGTTCTGCATTGCTCGCCGACCTCTAGCTTTTTCCCGCCGCTTCTTGAAGGACTGATTTGATCATTTTTGGGGAAATGATTCCTTTCCCGGCGTTGGTGTAGTCGGTTTGTAGCCCAACGAAATGGTAGAGTTTTGCTTTTCCACAGATCTCGTGTGGTTCCTTCAGAGGTTCGCGAACAGCAACTGGTCGGTAGCTTTCGGTTTCGCCCTGTAATTTGCAGATGAGCATGGCAGGGATGCGCTGCGGGTTAATGCATTCGGCGGAAGCGAAAGCGACGAGACCGTCGACCGTTTCGACATCGCAGTACTCCTTTTCGAAATCAGCCCAGTCCTCGTTGGCGAGGATTTTATCGAGCCTTTTGTTGAGTTGTGTACATTTGTCGCAACCGGGTTTCCCGAAGACTTGTATTTTAAATGGTTTGTTCATGGTTTCTCCTTTTCAGTAAACTACGATTTTTTGATTCACGAATCGATATGAATATTCAGGAATCGAACCGATTGCATGCTTTACCCGCATTCCTCTTGCCTTTCTTCGGGTTTCCAGTTAGTCTCCCTTTTTAGGTTCAATGTGTTCGGTCGTTCAAAAGGAAAAGAGGTTGCGTATGAAGAAATGCTTGTTTGTTTTGTGTGTGGTTGGTGCGTCTGTTTTTCAGGGGTTTTCTGCGGAACCGCCTAAACGGGCTGCTGTTTTTGTGGCGAATCGGTCGGATGCGGTACTGAACGATCAGTTGCCAGTTTTTGAGGATATGATGATTTCTCATGTGACGGATCTCGGGTTTGAGGTGATCAGCCGCGAGGTGGTGCTGAGCGCGGTGGGCGATCTGGAGAGTTCGGCCTCGGTGAATAAGCTGGATGCGTTGTTGAGCGAGCAGACCTCTGCGTTGCGGCTTTCACAGAATTTGGGCGCGGATTATCTTTTGTTTGTCACGTTGATTGGGTTGGACAAGGAGCTGCGCTCGGTGAATGCGTATGGAGTGAAGTACGATAATTATTCATTCACATTACGAGCTTCGTATCGTATTCTCGACGGAAATACTGGGGCTTCTTTAACGGCAGGTCTGGTGGAACCGACTCGTGTAATTCAACAGACGAAGCATTCGAATGCGACGATGCAAACGACGGGTTTGGTTCGCGAATTACTCGTGAAAGCGAGCCTCGAAATGGCGGCGAATCTGGGGGAGAAGAACTCGCAGGGCGCAATCCGTACGGTGGACATTGCGAAGGAACAGGTTGAATTTCAAATTGGGATCAGCTTGAGCGATGTGAATTTCCCACAAGCTGAAATTAATACAGAGGGGTGCGTGACGATTGTTGCGAATAAGGCAACGGTTGAACCGCTTGCTGTGACGGTTGAGCTGGACGGATTTGCCGTTGGAACGACTGGACGCGGTGGTTTGAACAATTTCAAGGCGTTGCCTGGGTTGCATCGCATCCGCTTGATGCGGGAGGATTTGGTTCCTTTTGAGCGGATGATCAATATTCATGAGGGCATGCAGTTGAATATCTCAATGCAAATGAACGAAAACGGTTTTCGTCGCTGGCGTGAAAATACCGAGTATTTAAACAGGTTAATTCGACAGACAAAATTAACCGATGCAGAGGTTGAGCGGGTGAGAGGTGAGGCTCAGCAATTGCGCCAGTCGGGTTACAAAGTGGATATTAAGGTGGACACAGATGAGGCGATGACGATTGACAACAGCAAGAGTTTAATTGATTAAATAAACAAACAAAAAGGAGTAAGAGAGTGAAAAAGAAGTTCCTGTTTTTGGTAGTGGCTGCTCTGTGTGGGCAGTCTTCTGTTTGGGCAGCACGTAAAGTGGTCGCGGTAAGCGAGGTGAAGACGTCTCCTTCCATTGAGGCAGCGGCGAAGGCGGACGGGACGTTTCTATCTCTCCGGCGAGTCGCGGAGGCGATTGATGGTCAGGTGATCGATTCGCTGAACGGAACACGTAAGTTTCAGATTATTGCTCGGAGTGATTCAGATGCACTTCTGGAGGAGGCAGGCGCAACCGGCCAGAATTTCCAATCCGGCGAAGCCGATTACCTAATCGTTCCGTCGATCGATGATTTTCAGGATTTTGTTGAAACGGCGACGTTTGGTGGCATCGGCAAGGTGGTTCAGAAACGTAAGATTCGTCTTGGAATGGTGGCGCGTATTTATGACCTCAAGAATGAGAATAAACTGGTGGAATCTGCCAACTTCCAATTGGACAACAAGGACGTCGAGAAGTTGATGAATCAGTCGGTTCGTGATGGTTCCTTTTCGGACGCATTGCTTCGCAAGATTGCGGAGGAGATGGGGAGCAAGACGGCGAACCGCGTGGTCGACGTCATTTATCCAGCCAAGGTAATTTCAGTGATGGGCTCGCAGGCGACGATCAATCGTGGCGACGGAACGGGCATTGCTAAGGGGCAGATGTGGGATGTGTTCGCACTGGGCGAGGAGATGATTGATCCGGATACGGGCGAATCTCTCGGCGGTAGCGAGATGAAAGTGGGGAGCCTCCGAATTGATCATGTGAAACCGAAATTTTCCAGCGGAATTCTGATCGAGAATTTCGGCGTGATTAAAGGAAGCATTGTTCGTTCAGTGAACTAAGCTTTAGGCAGAATTTTTCCAGAGGTTGGAAAACGCATTTTTAAGTGATTTAATTAAAAGGAGACATACCCATTACAAATAACAAATATCCAATAAACCTCGCGCAAGCATTTTCGCTTGTTTTTCTGACAGCCATTTTTTCGGGTTGCTCCACCTACAAACGGCAGAGTGAGGTGATGTATAGTGCGTGGAAAACTGGCGACTACGCGGCAGCTGCGACCGCAGTAAATCTAAGGGCCGAAAAAGCAAACGCTAAGAACGAACTTCTTTGGCGTTTAGAACAGGGTGCAATCCTCTCTGCCGGCGGTGATTTCAAGGGAAGTTTAATGGCATTCGACCGAGCGGAGGAGATTGTCAATCGCTATGAAGAAGAGGCGAAACTTCAGGTGGCCGGCGAAACCCTTGCGTTACTGACCACTCAGGCGAATTTACCCTATAAAGGCAAAGCGTACGACAAGATCATGATGAATACCTATAAGGCACTCAATTATCTGCTCTTATCCGATTCAGATAGCGCGCGGATTGAGCTGAACCGGGCCTTTCAACGTCAAAAAGATGCCGTGATTGATAATCAGCAAAAGATTGAAAAGTCTATTCAGAGCGATGACGAAAATGCGGATCCGGGTTATGATGTCGACCGTGCGAAGAATGATGCAACCTTCTCCAGTGCTGCGAATGCGGAAATGGCGAAGGTCGACCAGCGTTTATTGTCCTATGCGGACTATGTGAATCCGTTTTCGGTTTTTCTGGAAGGGCTCTACTTTAGTCATCTCGGATTCGACGGCTCCGATATTGAACACGCTCGACAATCGTTTGAGCGAGTGAAAGGTATGTCACCAGGAACCTATATCTCCGCAGATCATGCGATGGCGGAGGCGATGGCGAATGGAGCGCAGGCAGAAACCGTTACGTACGTTATTTTTGCCACCGGCAAAGCACCGACTCGCGACCAAGTCCGTTTCGATATCCCGTTGTTTCTCGTGACGGATGAAATCTCTTATATTGGCGCCGCATTCCCAAAACTGGAATATCACGACCAATTTATTTCTCAAATGTCCGCCACTTCTTCCAGCGGCGAATCCTACACCTCTGAACGGCTCTGCAGCATGGATGCAATTATTAGTCGGGATTTCAAAAACGCATGGCCCACCGTCGTCGCGAAAACACTCTTAACCTCCGCCACCAAGGCCATTGCAGGCAGAGCCGCTGTGGAAGTGGCGAAGCAGAGCGGGAACAACTGGGCGGTTCTGGCAGCCCGAGTTGCGAGCACCGCCGCGCAAGCGGCAACAAATGTTGCGGATCTGCGCACCTGGATCACCTTACCTAAGGAGTTTTCATACATCCGCATGCCAACCCCGAGCGACGGTCTCCTCACGTTGCGGATTGGAATGAACCAACATCAAGCCAGAGTTGCACCTGGAAAAATCAACATCATTATGGTTCGGAGTGTAAACGAAACTTCATTGCCGATCATCGAACAATTCACACTAAACTAAGGAGCCACTCATGCGTAAGCTAATCACAACCCTGCCTCTCGCTCTTCTTTTCCTTCTCGTAGGATGCCGAGCCTCAACCGGAACCATCGAGCGGGCTAGACCCATCGGAACTCCGCAAACCGTCGTAGACAAACGTGTTTTACCCGATATGAGCCTGCGTCGTAAGCTTGCAATTGTTCAGGTTAACGAAGGAGTCGTGAGCGGCGACCTCACTCAAGCGCAAGTCATCGTTCGAAATCTAAAAAGCTCCTCGATCTCAGTCAACTACGCATGGGAATGGTACGACACAAACGGCATGCTCGTTCCGTCGTATGCGTCTGCGCACAAACAGCTCCGCCTTTCCGGTGCTGAACAGAAAGCCTTGTCCGCCATCGCGCCAAAACCTTCTGCAGTCGATTTTGTCTTGAAATTGCAGGAACCCCGTCCATTCTTAAAACGCCACGACCTAAACCCATTCAACCCATAACAAAGGATACCATTCATGAAAAAAATACTCATACTCTTCACCGGCATCGCCGCTCTCAGCTTGCTCACAGGTTGCGCATCATCCAAAGCCGGCTACATCGATTCGCGCGGAACTGAAACAATCATCTCCCTGAATCAAATCAATATTCAGGACTGGAATAACGCGGCAGATCAAATGATCGCGTCCCTATTAAGCTCCAGCGTACTGGAACGCGCCCCGCGTCAGCCCGCCGTTCTCGCCATTAGTCGAATTGTGAACAACACCCAGCAGCGCGTTGACATCGCATCGCTCACCAAAAAAATACGCATAGGTCTGAGTCGAACAGGAAAAGTCGTCACCACCACCACCTTGGGAGTGGGCGGTCGAGTCGAAGACCAGCTAGCCAAAGATGCTGCCGACTATGCCGCCTTCATGAACGACACACCCGCCGCAACACAAATGCCAGACTACAGCCTCTCAGGCAAACTGCTCGAAGACAAAGTTTCCGCCGGACGGGATCGTCAAACCACATACACATTCCAGCTCTCACTCACAGCCGTCGCCTCTGGCCTCGCCGTTTGGGAAGACGAAGTGCAAATCACCAAAGCCGGTCGCAAATCCTCTGTCGGATGGTAGAGCGTTCCGTTGCGTAACAAACGGCTTTTTCCAACCCTTGGAAAAAGCCGTTTTTGTGTAAAACAGAGGTGAAACAAATCATGAATACTCCTAAAAATTTGAGTACATATGCTCTTAACCCAAGTTTCCCCGTTTTTCGCGCAAACCACTGCAAACATGCGTTCTCA
>JAOZMR010000158.1 GCA_029934215.1 Pontiellaceae bacterium
CCAACCACTCTTCATCGGACATGTGCATTTCGATTTGCAACCAAGGCATCTGTTTCGATTTTTCCATAATAGAAAGCATAGATTGTAGAGTTTGTTTGTTGTGAGATTTAGTATCTCCTCTATAACCAACAATACCTCCCATATTTGTAAATGTTTTCATACTATATGAATAGGATGATTTTACAGATGAATGAGTTCTCATTCCATTCATTCCAGAATCTTTTAATTCTTTATAAGCAGAAGGGAAAAAGTCCATAAATGGGACATCAGCCTCATACATACGCAAATTATCAAGCCAGAAAGTTCCAGGACCATCAGCGGTCAGTGTCAAATTTCCTGCTGGCGGTGCTTCGGAAAGCCTTAATGTTTTTCTATATTTTTTCCACCCCCCTGGTTGTATATCAAAAACAAGATCTGGGAATTTGAAATTTGTTTTACCCCAATATATAGCAGACAATGTCAATTTAGGATTACTCATATTTTCTTGTTTAGCCCAAAATTCAACGACATAATCTACATTTACCTTAAGAGGCTCTGAATATCCTCCTTTAGAACCAAATTGACCATAGGATCCTTGGCTAAAGAATTGTGCACCTTCCTTTAAGTCAACTCTCAGGCACGTTTCTCCGTGATTTTTGAATTCTTTTGGCAGATCGTCTTTATGTTTTTCTAAAACCCATTTTCGATCTTCTTCCCCATCACTCGTAAAAACGGGCATTCCTGCAAAAGCATACATCTTTGTGCTATTATAAAGTCGGTGTGTATTATATTTAGAAGATATTTCATAGCCCTTTTTAGCGATAAAAACCAAATCGCCTTCTCTTATTTTTTCCTCTTCAGAGGCGGCTTTTTTTTCAAACTCTAAATAATATCCTTTTAAATCTTTAGCAGGATAATTTGCCATCATAAAATGATAACCAGCCACATCATCTGATTTTGATGGTTTCCAATTAAATGTCGCTATATTTAATTTTTCATCATAAGAGACAGTCAACCCAGTTGGAGCAAGAGGTTTTTCTGTATCCTGAACTTCCTTTTTACCCTTTCTTCTTGGTTTTACTAATTTAAATTTTTTAAAAGGAGCTATTTTATGCTTTTTACCTTTCATCAATAATTTTGTTGATGTGGGAGTAATGCTTACTTCTGCGGCGGCATCAGAAACATTCCCAGCTTTATCTATAGCTTTAACTGTAAAATATTGAGTTAACCCAATACCTGAAGTATCACTTAACTTATATTGAACCGTCGTTGAATCAGGATGTATCAAGGTGCACGGTTTTTGAGAATTAAATTTCTTTTTACTAAAAATAGTTATCTCGGCTAACATCCAACCGCTAGAGTGATGATTTCCTTTTGGAATAAATCCTTTACGAACAAGTTTCATCTTTTTATTGACAATACGATAAACACGCACTTCAGATTCATCCCAAAACCCACTTTTCTTTATTACCTGAAACCAACTCTTCGACAAATAAACCCGATCAGGAAAATTAGGATTTTGTTCTTTTAGAATCCACATCCAACGATAATCAAACGGTTCATATCCTGTGGAAAACCTGCAATTAACAGGGCCATCACCAATCGTATATGTCCAAGGAACCATGTCTTTTGCGACAACCTCTTTTCCAATTGTGAATTCGGCGGCTCGTGTAAATTCCGCCTTCTGTTCATCAGTAACATCGGGAAACGGAGCCTCCACAATGATTCGGTCATCTTTTTTTTCTGCATTAACGCCTGCGAAACTCGCAAGTGTCATCATCATGAGTGTTCCAATCAGTCTTTTCGGCATCGTCTAATCCTCCATTAATTGAACTGAGAGTGTGTGTTTTTCGAACGTACAGGTCAACAGGAATCAAAATATATCTGGGTAGACGGTAGACTGTAATTTGAAATGCCCGCTTTTTAAAAATCGTGCCCCATGCCAGAATGAACCTTTCTTCATTCACCATAAACAATAAGGAAGGACTATCGACATGGAGCAACAGAAAACGAATACCCAAGAACGTAAGGGCAAACATTTGACCTGGAATGAACGCATTTTGATTGAAGGATTTCTAAAGGCAAAAATGACTCGAGGATGGATCACCAAAGAATTGGGGCGAAAACGGCGAGCTGATGAGCGCAGACGAAAATGCAGAATACGCCGCTGTCATCGAAATTGATCTGAACGAAATCACCGAGCCGATTCTCTGCTGTCCGAACGATCCAGACGATGTAAAGAAGCTCTCAGACGTGCAGGGCGAAAAAATTGACGACGTATTCATTGGAAGTTGCATGACCAATATCGGTCACTTCCGCGCCGCAGGCGAAGTGCTCGACGGAGAAGGCTTTGCGGATGCGAACCTATGGATCTGTCCGCCGACGAAAATGGATGAAGTTCAGCTCAAAAAAGAGGGTTACTACTCCAAATTCAGCGCCGCCGGCGCGCGGATCGAAATTCCAGGATGCTCACTTTGCATGGGCAACCAAGCACGCGTCCGCGACAACGCTGTCGTCTTTTCGACATCGACACGCAACTTCAACAATCGTCTAGGAAACGGCGCACAGGTTTACCTGAGTTCAGCCGAACTCGCGGCGGCGGTTGCGCTCAAAGGCGCGTTGCCGACCCCTGCCGAATACTTGAACGTTGTCGAGCCGAAGCTCGAAGACAAGACCGCTGAAATCTACACCTATATGAACTTCAATCAGATGGTGGGTCTCGGTGAGTTTTCCTTCAGCTAAACAAAAAGGCCGCGTTGCAAGCCCCCTCGGCACTGACCATACAGGAGCCGATGGGGGAGTCGGGATTGCAAACCGTCCGAAACAGCGGACACTCTTCCGGCTCAATCACCCCGTAAAGCACATCACCGCAGGCACAGCCTTCCGGCTCGTGGCTGTCGGTTTTGATTTTGAAACGTCTGTCGGCATCGAACGCCGCATACGTTTCACGAATCGCAAAACCGGCGTCCGGCAACACCCCGAGACCGCGAAGTTCATCGTCGGTCACTTCGAGCACCTCATCGAGTAGAGCCTGCGCCTTCGGGTTTCCAATGCTTGGAACCGCGCGGGTGTAGGCGTTCGCATTGTCATGCGTTCCGGCGGCGAACTGTTCCGTCAGATTCAAAATGGCGGCGAGCAGGTCGAGTGGCTCGAATCCGCCGACCGCCATCGGAACACGATATTTTTCGCAAAGCGGCGCGTAAGGCTCGGTTCCGATCACCGCCGTCACGTGACCAGGCGTGATAAATCCGTTCACATTAATTTTCGGCGATTGCAACACCGCGTCGAGCACAGGCGGAACGCGCTTGCCGGAGAGTAGAACCGAAAAGTTTTTTAGCCCTTTTTCAGCCGCTTGCACAATGGGCAGAACGAACGGCGGCATCGTGGTTTCAAATCCGATCCCAAGAAACACCGTTTCCTGCTCTGGATTTGCTTCCGCTGATTTCAGCGCGTCGAACGGAGAATAGACCGGACGAATATCGCCGCCCTCGGCGGCGGCACGTTCGAGCGACATCGTGGTGCCGGGCACGCGCATCAGATCGCCGAACGTGTAAACCGTGCATCCGTGATCGAGCGCGAGCGAAACCGCTTTGTCGATATAGCGAATCGGTGTCACGCAAACCGGACATCCGGGCCCCGAGATTAAGCGCATGTTTTTCGGGAGCAATTCGCGCAGGCGGTATTTATAAATCGTATGAGTCTGCCCGCCGCAAACTTCCATAATGGTGAATTTTTTTTTTGCGGAGAAGAACCCACCCCGCCCTTCGGGCACCCCTCCCGTGGAGGGGACTGGGGAGAGGGAGGGAGAGAATTTTGAATATCGAATATCGAACAAGGAACCGCAGAAGGAATGTTCCCCTCCCTGGGAGGGGTCCGCGAAGCGGGGGGTGGGTTCTGCCCTGGCAGAGCCTTGTGAATTGCGCCGACCAACTTTTCCGCCAGCCTCGGGTTTCTGAAATCTTCCAGCTTCATAGCTTCTCCTTCGAAATTCGATATTCCTTATTCGATATTCTGCGGTTCACCCACCTTGGATGTCAGCCCAGACGGCGAGCGTCTCAAGCGCGTCGGCATCGTCGAGTTTTTGGATGGCGATTCCGGCATGTACGAGCACATAGTCGCCCACTTTCGGGTTTTCAATCACCGCTGTAGAGAACTGAATCCGCACCCCCAACTGGGCGCCGAGCGCCTGCTCGTCGGCCTGTATTTCATCAATTTGAATCGGTATTGCTAGACACATTTTTTTATTTCCCCTTTAAAATCGCCATTTTTCGCGCTGTCAAGACTTCGCTTGCTTTCATGCCGTTTTTTTACAACAAATCGCTTTACAGTTTTATGAATCTACGTATTGTCCGCCGCCTTTTACGAACGGATCCAATTTCGAGAGAGATTACCACAGGAGAGAAGAGCATGAGAATGACACTTTTTATCTTTGTACTTGCGATCACAGTCAGCGCGTTCGGCGTGCAGGCAGGACATCTTAGTGAATACGATCGCCAAATCGTCGCGTCGTGCATGGTGCTCAAAGCGGCATGCGATGGCGCGGAAGGAATGCAAGCGGTACTCAACGTCATCCTGACGCGTGCCAACGGATACCTCCATCAGCTCGTTGGGCAGACCATCAAGCACGGAGCCTTCTCCTGCATGTCCAGTGTTTGGAAAACCTCATCACCGAATTACAGCCCGCTCATCCGCCGCGCACAGGAGCACGGCAAAACCTACGAAAAGGCGCTCCAGCTAATCGGCATCATGGAACGGGGGCTTCTTTGGGACAACACGTATGGCGCGACGCACTACCACGCCACCTACATCCGCCCCTACTGGGTCAGCGACATGAGCTACATCACGACCATCGGCGGACATCATTTCCACAGTGAAGATCGTCGAAGACTCGCTTCACGGTAGAACTGAAGAATTTCGAAATTAAAGAGCCTTCAATATTCTGCGATTCCTTGTTCGGTATTCGACATCCCCCAGGCGGCCTGCCCCAGCGCGATGGCGCTGTCATTGGGATACGACGAAAAGAACATCCGGCTTTCATTAAAGCTCGGATGTTTTTTTATGCCTTCGACTAGAAAACGATTCTGAAAAACGCCACCAGAAAAAAGAACTGGGAGCGACCCGTCCATGCGGCTTAGACACTCAAAGATTATTTCTACAATCGTGTTGTGGAAACGAGCGGAGAGGACAGAGGACGGAGGACGGAGATCAGAGGTCAACATTTCCCAGAACATGGGTCGCCAATCGATTTGACCGTTTTCAATTTCAAACGGAAAAGTTCCCTTTTCGTTTGAATCCGCCATCACTTCGAGGCGCATTGGACCTTCGCCATCAAAGGTCGGCACCTCGCACGCGCCGAGCAAAACCGCAGCCGCATCAAACAACCGCCCCATGCTCGATGTCATCGGGCAGTTGATTCCGGATTCAATAATCCTCTAGATCCTCCGCTCTTCGATACGTACCGCAGGCGTCTCGCCTGCCTTTAGCTGACTTAAAATCGAAACCAACGTCCGCATCGGATCTCGAACCGCCCTTTCGCCACCGGGCAGAGCAAAGGGTCGGAGATGGAATTTCCGCTCGAACGTTTGCGCATCGAACTCAAGAACCTCCCCACCCCAGATGGTTCCGTCTGGGCCATAACCGGTGCCATCGAACGCCACACCGATCGCACAGCCTTCGATGCCGTGCTCCACCGCCGCCGCAATGCAGTGCGCATAATGATGCTGTACAGTTTTCCGAACCTTGGAAAATCCGCTAGCCATTTGCGTCGAAAAATAATCGGGGTGCAGGTCGTGAACGGTTAGATCCGGTTCTATCTCATAACAGTCCAAATGACGCTGTACGCTCGTTTTAAGAATCTCCTGAGTCTCTGGATTTTCGAGATCACCGATATAAGGCGACAGCGTGATCCATCCGTCATGCGCGACGGCGAATGTGTTTTTCATATCCGCGCCGATTCCGAGCACGCATCCAGGGAGCAGGCGAGACGCCTGCGATACCTTATCGCAGGCGTCTCGCCTGCCCTGCCGCACCGTACCCCCAGCTTTTATTGGATTGTCCCGAATATACTTTTGAATCCGAACAAACTCCTCACGATTCCGCACAATATGATCGTAGCTTTCCTTTTTCCAAACCACCCCATCGTTCCCACGCTTCTTGTTTATTTCGTGCGCTGAAAATGATTTCCAGGAATGCAATATGGATTCGAGATCAAACCTGGGAAGCGGCGTTACCAGCAGGTGAACATGATTTGGCATGATGACCCACTCATCCAAGACATATCGCTGTTCGTCAAAATGAAGGAGTGCATTCTCAACAATTTTTGAAACATCCGCCCTACCCAGAATGCAAGAACCCGCCCCGTCATCGAGCCAATCATTGACGCGCCGAGAAAAAAGCTCATCGAACTGATTCTGCTCCGCCTTGCTGTATGGAGGCTGATGCTACTTCTGCCACGTTTCTCTCAACTCCTTATATTCATTGAGTCTGGATTGAGCAATCGAATCCGCCAGTCGGAACGTCACGAAATATGTACTGTTCTCCT
>JAOZMR010000159.1 GCA_029934215.1 Pontiellaceae bacterium
AGGTATCCAGCCCACAATAAAGAGCCTTCCCGGTTTCGTAATTTCGCGGGTAAATGTCTTCATATTTCACCGTCCACCACAGTCGCTCAATGAGCACATTATCGAGCGCTCTTCCATGTCCATTCATGCTGATTGATATCTCTTTATCAAATAGGAGTTTTGTAGAATCTCCAGAGGTAAAATTCATTTTTAGCCTTTGTTTTTGATGTGTTTTGAATACAAAACCCACCTTAGACTGTGGTCCTGAAAGTTGGGGCAACTGCAGTTTTTCCAAGGTTTGGAGTAAATTTTGTTCCGGTAATTTGCTTTTCATGGTTAAATCGCGCCTTCATTTTAATAGGAGAGTGTATGAGCAAGATTACGCGGGCGCTTCTGAGCGTCTCTAATAAGGACGGAGTTGTTGAGTTTGCACGGGAGTTGACGGAGCGTGGAGTCGAGTTGCTTTCGACGGGCGGAACCGCTAGGGCAATCCGGGATGCGGGTGTCGCTGTGAAGGATGTTTCCGAGTTTACGGGTTTCCCAGAAATGCTCGATGGACGTGTGAAAACGCTTACCCCGCAGGTGCATGCGGGTCTTCTGCATCTGCGCGATAATGAGGAGCATATGGCGACGATGAGGGAGCACGGGCTCGATCCAATCGATCTCGTTTGCGTTAATCTTTACCCTTTTGAGTCTACCATCGCGAACCCAGATGTAACGCTAGCTGAAGCAATCGAGCAAATCGATATTGGCGGACCGACGATGATCCGTTCGGCTGCGAAAAATATGAAGTTTGTTACGGTTGTTACGGATCCGTCCGATTATCAAGTGGTGCTGGAGTCTATGGATGCGAATGATGGCGATACCACCGAGGCGCTTCGTTTTGCTCTCGGACAGAAGGTTTTTGCTCGAACCGCTGAGTATAATGCGGCGATTGCTAGCTATCTCGCTGATCAGGTAGAGGGCGATGCATCTAAACCGTTCGTGAAAGCTGCGTCCAACGGCTCCGAGTTGCGCTATGGGGAAAATTCGCATCAAAAAGCATGGCTCTACACCGATGCCGACGCGAATGAAGCCTGTATTGCGCAGACGGATGTGTTGCACGGAAAAGCGATGAGCTACAATAATTATGTCGATGGCGAGGGCGCGCTCGAGGCGGTTAAGGATTTGTCCGGAACGCCTGGCGTTTCTGTGATTAAGCACACAAATCCGTGTGGATACGCGACGGGTGAAACGCTCGCAGAGGCGTTCGAAGCGGCATGGAGTGGCGATCCTGTCTCCGCGTTTGGGTCCGTCGTTGCGGTGACGCAATCCGTCGATCTCGCCACAGCAGAACGTCTGAAGGGTCGGTTCATTGAGGCGCTAATCGCTCCGGATTTCGATGAAGACGCGCTCGAGTTCCTCAAAGCGAAGAGCAAAAACATTCGTCTACTCAAGCTTAAAGCACCGATGGCGAAAGCCGCGCCGCGTAAAATGATTAAGGATATTAATGGCGGGATTCTCGTGCAGGATGTCGATATCGATCTGGTCGCCGAGTGGAAGGATGTCACAAAAGTAGCATTCGACGATTCAAAAAAAGCGTTAGCAGAATTCGGACTCGCCGCCGCAAAGCACACCAAGTCGAACGCCATTATGATCGTGCAGGAATACAAGGCAGGTCAGTTCCGCGTTCTCGGCATGGGGGCTGGACAGCCCAACCGCGTGGATGCGCTTCGCAAGTTGTCGGTCACCAAAGCAATCGAAAACCTGAGGCTTCAAAACCCAGAGATCACGGAGGATGAGATTTCGACAGTGATCGGCGAGTGTGTTTTCGTTTCCGAGGCGTTCTTCCCGTTCGCAGATAGCATCGATGAGGCGCACGCTGTTGGCGCGAAATACATCGTGCAACCTGGCGGCTCCATTCGTGACGACGAAGTGGTTGATGCATGTAATAAGCACGGTATGGCTATGGCGTTCACAGCTATGAGGCATTTTAAGCATTAAAAACCGGGGCGGGCACGCCTTTTCCAAAGGTTGGAGAATGAATTATGAGCAGTACGTTTGGAACGCATTTTAGAGTCACAACGTTTGGAGAATCGCACGGTAAAGCTGTCGGCGCCATTCTGGACGGATGTCCGGCAAACCTCTCGCTCTGCGAGAGCGATATTCAGCTGCAGCTTAACCGTCGGCGACCCGGTCAGAGCGATCTGACAACCCCGCGAGACGAAGCGGATGCTGTAACGATTCTCTCCGGTGTCGAAAACGGGGTGACACTTGGCACACCGATCGCTCTTTCGGTGAATAACAAGGATCAGCGCCCGCATGATTATGGCGAGATGACCGAGGTCCCACGTCCGTCGCATGCGGATTATACCTACTTGATGAAGTACGGCGTGAAGGCATCCTCCGGCGGCGGACGGTCAAGTGCACGCGAAACAATCGGACGCGTTGCTGCCGGCGCAATTGCCGAAAAATGGCTAAAAGCCAGATTTGGCGATGCATCAATTGTGGCGTACGTGAGTTCTGTCGGCACCATTGAAGCACCACCGATTGATGAGGAAACGTTGACTCGCGGTCTTGTGGATGCAACCCCCGTGCGCTGTCCAGACGCCGAGAGTGCAAAGAATATGATTTCCGCAATTGAAGAAGTGCGCGATGCAAAGGATTCGCTGGGCGGCGTGGTGACCTGCGTCTGTCGTGGTTTCCCCGCTGGATTAGGCGAGCCGGTGTTTGATAAGCTAGAGGCGAAACTCGCACAGGCAATGCTATCGATTCCAGCAGTGAAAGGGTTTGAAATCGGCTCCGGATTCGCGGGTTCAAAAATGCGCGGTTCAGAGCACAATGATGCCTTTGTGAAAAAAGGAACAGGGCTTGGCACAGCAACAAACCACAGTGGCGGTGTGCAGGGAGGAATCTCGAATGGAGAACCCGTTGTTTTTCGTGTTGCAATTAAACCGACAGCAACCATCGGGATTGCGCAACAAACGGTGGACATGAACGGCGAACCCACTACGTTGGAAGCCAAAGGACGACACGATCCATGCGTTTTGCCGCGTGCGGTGCCAATTGTAGAAGCAATGGTTGCTCTTGTGTTTGCCGATGCCGCGCTTCAACAAGAATCAAAAGCTAAATGAAAAAACTAGAAAAGGATAGCCAGGATATCTACTTCGCGCCAAAAGCGCAGGAGGATGAGGTTATCTGGAAGTTGCCGCCTGAATTTGAGAGTCAACTTCAGCAGGCGCGTCTACAAATGACTCTGAGCTGCCTAGTTTGTTTTGCAACGCTTTTCTACCTTACAATGCTGTTGATCAGCAAAACAACACCTCTCACTCCTTCAGCATCCACAAGAAGAATACGGTCAGCAGAGCAACAATTTATCCCACACCACGCCCTCCCGAAAAAAGAAACATGGGTGTTGGAGTATGCGGCATCCGTTCGAAGTACCTCGCCAGAAAACGAACAAGCCCTCCCATTTTCCACAAAATGGGTAAAAAATGCCGCGTATCATGTGATCCTAGGAGACCTATCCTTCTCCATGGAAAACTATGAAAAAGCCACCGCCCATTTCGAAAAAGCCCTATTGATTTTTCCGGACATATACGACGTGCGCGAATCGTTGGGAACAGCCTATCTAAAACAACAAAGGTACGAAGCGGCCATTGAGCCGTTGCGCGAAGCAGTCCATAAAAAGGAGACACCACTGGCTCTGTGCAACCTAGGCGTTGCACTTTTAGCAACGAAACAGTTCGAAGAGGCAGAAAAACAGCTGTTAAGGGCGCTGGAACTGCAACCCAACCAGCTCGGATGTCATAAAAATCTCGCCGTTCTCTACCAAAAAACAGAGCAACCGCAAAAAGCCCTTTATCATTTTGAAACCTATCTCTCCGCTCACCGCGCTGATTTCGCGGCGATCGAGATGTATGCCAACTATTTGGTACACCTCGATCAAAAAAATCGAGCCGCCGCATACCTAGAAAACGTGTCGCACCAGAAAAACGAACATGCATTGTCGATCCACTTACTATTGGCAAAAATCGAAGCACAATCGACCAATGCTGTGAAAGCAGTAGGTGCGCTAGAAGACATCACCCGCTACATCAGCCCGAACCTTGCCCTCGTCGAAATGAACCATCCAGACTTTGATCCCATACGCCACACGACTGCCTTTCAGGGCTTCCTGCAACAGCTCGAACTGAAGGTCGTTTCCTTGGAGAATTGGAATTGAGAAAAAAAACACGCCACAAACTCACAATTAATATTGCGTTTCCCGCTAATTGGTCTATCGTGGCGTTTTTTCGGAGAATGGTGGGTATAGCTCAGTTGGTTAGAGCGTCAGGTTGTGATCCTGAATGTCGCGGGTTCGAATCCCGTTACTCACCCCATTTTTTGAACCTTTTGGGTTCGATCCCCATTTACATAAACCCCTAAGAAATCTTGCATGAAAAAAAAAGACGAACTCCGTGATATTTACCAAAGCGAATCGCATGACCTCGAAAAGGACTTCACACCACAACGCTCCGAAGAGGCAGCCCGTCTGCGCCAGCGCGACCTACAACGAACCCGATTCATCACCTTTTTCTTCGGCGGGTTAGCACTAGCAGTTATCCTCGTCATTATCGTTTTAGTATTCCGCGATGCGCTAGACACAAACGAAATCGCACAAAAGATCACACCCAAAGACACAACATTTATACCACGCCACTCCCTGCCGTCAGAGGCAACCTGGGTGATGGATTACCAGCGGGTTGCGGATCAAATGGATCCCCAAGACGACCTTGAAGAAAAGCCCTTATCAACAAAATGGGTAAAAAAAGCGGCGTACTACATCATCATGGGACAACAGGCACTAGCAATTAAAGAGCTAGACTCCGCGCTAGAAAACTTCCGGAAGGTCGTTGAGATATATCCAGAAATCGAAGGAATCCATCGCTCTCTAGGAATGCTATATGTCGAGCGAGAAGAATACGAAAAAGCTGCAGAACATCTTGAAATTGCCCTGCAGGAAGAAGAGCTATTTGATGTTGCGAACAATCTCGGCACCGCCTACATTGGTACGCAGGACTACGAAAAGGCAGAAAAACACCTCCTGCGAGCACTTGAGATTCAGCCAGAAAACCCCATATCCCACAAGAACCTCGCAGCGCTCTATCGCAAAATGGAACGAGAAGAATCTGCCGTTTTCCATTTTGAGAAATACATCGACCTAAGACCCAACGATCTGGATACCTTGCAAAGCTACGCACTCTACCTCACGAAGATCGCTCGTTGGGAACAAGCCGCCGAATTCTTGACAGAACTAACCCAAGAAGTCACCGATGTCGCCCCGCTCTACTTCCTTCTCGCGCAGGTTCAGGTTCAAAACAACAAAGAACAATTAGCGATGGCTGCATTGCAACGCGGCATACAACTGATCGACCCGAGTTTAGCAATGGCCTGGATGTCGAGCAAAGAATTTAACGACGTCCGTGGCTCCAGCGAATTCAAGTCGCTTGTAGACGAATTAGAGATCGCCTCTGTTTCTCTCGACGACGTTCAGTAGAAATAAACACCCTCATTCTGTCCAGATAACGAGGCTGGAAGCGCAAAAAGACGGCTCCAATCCTTGGGAAATTAGTAATCGTTCACGGGGTGAAAATCAGCAATGGCAATTAGTTGGAATTTTTGTTTTTTTCAACTAACCTTCTCCCTAAATTGACATTGAAATTTTCCATGCCTATCCGGTTGACTCACCACTATACCACATGTGGTATTTTGGGATGAAAACTCACCACCCGCAATCACTTTTTGACTTCTTAAAACTGTTCCCTGGAGAGCCTGAGTGTATTGCTTACCTTGAGACTACTCGCTGGACTAACGGGTTCACCTGTCCGGAGTGCGGCATTAGCGACACGGCTCAACGGATCGCAACGAGACCTCGAATTCTTAGATGCAGGCACTGTCATAAGGATATATCGCTAACTGCCGGAACCATTATGCATGCGACAAGAACATCATTGCAGGCTTGGTTTCTGGCTGCGTATTTAATGACGTCCAAAACGCCTGGGATGTCAGCCCTTCAACTTCAGCGCCAACTTGGATTGTCGCGGTACGAAACGGCTTTTCAAATACTTCACAAGCTTCGAGTAGGCATGGTTCGCCCAAGCCGTGACAGTATTGGGCTAGACTGGCCTGTAGAGGTGGACGAAACGCTTGTCGGTGGTCGAACTCGAGGCAAAGGTCGTGGTATTCACCAAAAAGCTCTCGTTGTTGGTGCTCTAGAGGTGCGCACACGCACTGATGGTAAAAAACGGCCTGTTTATGAAGGGCGTTTACGTCTTTGTCATATCGCGAACCGAGAGGCAAAAAAAACTCTTACGGGGCAACCTTTGAGTACTTCCTTCAGTGTGACGGGTTCGCCGATATTTCCCTTATACACGTTGCTTTTCACCGGAAACCCATCTTGATCCACCAATAATGCCAAGCTTACCAGCGGGTTCTGCTGTCTCTTTTCCTTGGACTGGTACCTTTCCACGTACCGAATATCAGGGAGTTGAGTTGAGCATCGCTCA
>JAOZMR010000160.1 GCA_029934215.1 Pontiellaceae bacterium
AAGCTGAAATTATTGGGGAAGACTATCATGTCAAAAATCGTTTTCAACAACAGGTCTTGCTATTTAAAATTATGAAATCTGAAAAATGGGCCATTTTTCTTCCATGCCATTATAATCAACAGAAGATGTAACTAGTAATTGTGAACCTATTTCAATGGCAACGGCTGAATCTACCGTAAATACAGCATTAGACACAACCGTAACTTCACCCATAGAAGAACCACTAGCGTAGTCCAGTCCGCCTATTTCAATAATAGTCCCAGCTGTATTAACAGCAGTAATAATATGAGTACCAGTATAATCAGTACCATCCATGTTGGTAACGATAACCGTATCAAGTGCTTCACAGTCAACGGCAGAAGCTAATGTTAGTACTGCTTTACCAGCTCCATTATCGGTGTTAGTCAGAACAGTAATAGTTGGTTTAGAATTAGCAACAGAATCAATAGTCGTAGTGGCTTCATCATTGGCCGTAACACTAATAATATCGGTGTCATTATTTCTACCGAAACTTAGCGCTACGTTATCACCATCTAACACAGTCATGTCAGTAACGTTAATACGACGGCTATTAACAATAGCTTTTTCTTTAGTTGGCGCATCGAGAGCGATTTTAACTTCTTCACTCATAGTATCGTAAAACGCATTAACAACGTGATCCGTAAGCACTTTCCAGTTGTCCGAGAACATATGTACTTGTGCAGGAGCAGGGAAATCTAAACCGAAGTAACGATCTTCTGCTGCTGTGTAGTCCATATATAATTTGGTTACTGGATCTTGTTTGTCTTTTTCAGTAACGAATTCAAACTGGTAGATGGGATGTCGTGTCTGGATACGGGAAACAGTATCATACCCTTCATCTTGCTTAATAAAAGCAAACGAATAAACATGGTTGTTTAGGTTCTCAACGTCAAAGTTACTAACTTTAGAACGGTCTGAGAAAAGTTGGAATCCATAGCTATTACCATAGAGACCAGGGTCTCTCATGTTAACAACAGCTAGAGGATGGGTGTTAGGGCTATAGCCGGTGGTACTTGCATTCCACTGGAAACTGTCGTTCCACACACCATCGTCATTCCAATAACCACCGTCACCGGATACATCTAGTGCTACTAGATTATAAACATATGCTTCGTTGGTAGTTGTAGGAAGCGTAACTGTTAGAATAGCCCCTGCTGTGGTCATGGTATCACTATCGATACGAACGATAAATGCACCATTGTACGGAAATGAGTAGTTCAAAAATACAGAAGAACGACTGAAATAATCCGGGTCGTATTGATCGAAAGTTTTCTTTCCAAATACCGATTCGGCAACAGCCATGTTAGCACACCATACTGGTGTATTAACAGGACCCTTTTCCGTTTTCATCACATAAATAGGGCGATGTAAAGGAAGGTTTTCCGTAACGATAGGAGTAAAGATAGATTCATCTTTTACATTGATATTTAAATGCGGATAAGCATCCATAATAATCTCCTTTGATATATTAAAGTATAAAGACCCCAGTCTTTAACTATATTATGGTTAATGAGCAGACCCACAAAGGCCGATTACACAGGGTATTCACCATAATATAGTTATGATTTTAAAGGAGAATGTATGAAGAACACCAGTATATTAACAACACCATTTTCAAAAATGTACAACCTAAGAACACTAGTTAAAGATGCCGCTAAATGGATCACCACTAATGCTTCGCTACTAGATGCTAGTCAGGATAAATACGTATCACTAATCACTAATGTTAACCCAGTAGTTAAAACTTATATCAGCACATGTTTTCTTAACATAAAAAAAGAAGAACTTCTAAATAGCTGTTACTACGTTAGCACTATTATGAACAAGAAAATAGATGTTCCCGAACTACTAACTATCAACGATATCACGGTTGATGGATTACTTGTTGACTCTGTTAAAGATAATGATTATAAAAAACCATGGGTTAACATTAGTTCTATGCTTGCACCACCTAGTCAATCTAGATATGCAGATCTTTCTATTTCAGCATCTAACGAACTTATGGCTTCCATAGTTCGTTCTATGTTATGTGTTTCATATAACGATAGTAAAGAATGGTTAAACCCACAGTCTGCTGCATTTATAGTTGAATTTTACACTATGACTATGCGCACTGTAATAGATAGACTATATCGTTTAAACTTTGAAGAAACAGGTATAGTTAAATACGCCTTTGCGTATTACTACTCATCACTACTTAGTGATAAGAAAGATCGTAATGGGGCACCTAGTCTATTACATAAATCTAATACGGTGTTAAGAGGTATGGAAGACAATCTAGATGATTTAGCTAACGATATGCTAGAGATCATAGGTAAAGACACTATGAACATGACTCATGTTATTGAGTTTATTAAAACTTATGGTCCTGCTAGAACTTCGACACTAACTGTTGAAATGATTTATAAAGCATTATCCATCGTATCACACAACAGTGTTGCTACTTGGATCGCTGCTGATTATCCACCTTATTTAGTTTACTTATTATTACTTAGTATGTCTGGAAGTAAACATCCTATTATTAGTAATGTGATTAACAATATGTTCGATAAGAAATACATACGTACTAATGTTGATCAACTAGTAAAATATACACCTGCTTACACAACAGTAAATAGATAATGAAAAACACAGAGTACTTTAAGAAAAAAGGAAAGTCTATTATATTTACAGGGGATACGTTAGAGATATTCGTACCTGATAGATATACTAATCATGGATATTTAGAAATCACCAATAGTGTTAAAACTATTGGTATCTTTGATATGCAGATTAATGGAAAAATAGATACGGGATATCTATTAGCTGGTGTTATAGAAATATTACCTAGTGAAATATCCACAACTAATATTAACGGACAGAAGTTCCATAAATTACTACTTAATAAAGATGATGTTTTTATTAAGGATGATAAGATAGTTGGTGATGAGAAAATACAATACGTTGTATTTTACGAAATGATTTTCGGTGGGCATTATCCACAGTTTATGCAATATAAAGATGTAGCAACATTATTCGATAACGTATTAAAAGCAACTGGTGGTTCTTTTAATACTGATCATATGATCTTAGAAATGATCGCTGCTACTTTATTTAGAAGTAAACAGGATCCTACTATTGAATACCGATTAACTGATATGAAAGAGGAACCTTACGTATTACCACTAAGAAGTATCGGTTACGTAGCTAAGTCTACAACTGGTAAAATATTAGGCAACTACATGAACGAAGGTGTTGACTCAGTACTAGTTAACACTTCCAACACACCAAGTGAAATAGAAGACCTATTAAGGAAGTAAATGAAAAAGATAATTTTGTTTTTACTACTGTTCATATCAACTAATATTTATTGTGTTGAACTAGTAGAAGACTTGCAAGACCTAGATATAACTAGACGTATTTTAAATGAAGACATACTCCAAACCGATAATAATACGGTTATTATAGCTAATTTAGGAGCAACTGTTGCGAATAATAGTACGATTGTGTCTGGTATTGGTACTTCTATATCTGATAACACAGCGGCTATAGCGGGTATTGGTACATCGATATCTGATAATACAACAGCCATATTTAATGTTGGTGTAGTGGCTGCTAACAACAGCACCAGTATATCAGGTATTATCACAGATGTAAATAATATTGCTACGAACACATCTTACTTAGAACCACTGGTATTAAGTAACACGGTAGCTGTAGCTGGTAATAGTACTCAAATTGTTTATAACACTACTAACATAAATGACATATGGGCTGAGATACGTTACGTAAACCCATCCGTATCATTTACTAATCCTAACCGAACATTAGAACTGGGTTCTAGTTACAGTGGTGGTAACATATCGTTTACTTGCAATAAAACTATGGTTGAACGCAACTTTACTGGTTCGTATGTACATTCATATGGTGCCGGTGGTAGCTTATCCGGATTATCGCTTTCTACAATGACCAGCGATTTTATAACAACTATTACGGTTACTGATAGTAGAACTAATTCCTCTAGTGATACTATTTACTATAGTTTCCGTAATAGAACCTATGCCGGTATGTCTGCTGATGAGTTCCATGAAATATCTAATGCGGATATATTAACACTAGGTGAAACGAAATTCCAAACTAGAGGTGATAGTGGTAGCGTAACCCCTTCTGGTGCTGAGTACGTATACGTAGCTTACCCTGCTGATCTAGGAACATGCACATCATTTACTATGAACGGATTAGGATCATCAGCATGGCCTAAGATGACCCGTAACGTAACTAATTCTAGTGGTCATGTTGAATTATTCCGCATATACCGCAGTGCACAAAAACAAGAAAGTGGTTTAAGTTATGACATTCATTAAATATTGTTATTTACTAATTATTACGTTATGTATTACGTTAGTTATTACTAGTTGTATTAGTACTACTGATACTGGCCCAGCAGGTGGTATGAACATAGTGGATGCTCGCATCTTGTCTATGCTAAAAGACCATGGGTATAACGCACCAACATATACATATGTTGGTACTAATGATACGATACGTGAAAAGTGTTATGTGTTCAGTGATACAGACTGGGTATTAGCAGGTAGTGATACTAATTTTACAGATGGTGTTTTAGGTATAGCGTTAAGTACTAATAGTTCCTTAGGTATGCTTTTACTAGGACACTATGTTACGACTAATTATATTGAAGGATCTAATTTATATTTAGATCCATTAGATCATGGATCATTAACCGCTACGCCTAATAGTAGTAATGTTAACGTACGTTATCTAGGTACCATGATGGACAGTAACACAGTGTTCTTCAACCCATCTGTCATAACCCCATCTGGTAATAATGATGAGATAGATAAATTATGGGCTGAGCTTTTATATGTGGAACCCAGTGTTAGCTTTAGCTCACCTAATAGGACCTTAGAAATAGGTTCTAGTTATAGTGGTGGTAATTTATCATTTACTGTTAATAAAACTATGGTTGAGCGATCTATTACTGGATCACATAATAATGATTATGGTTCAGGTGGTGCTATTAACGATATACCTATCGGTAGTATTACTGAAGACTATAATGCTACCATAACTGTAACTGATAGTAGAACTAATACTGCTAACGATAACATATCCTTTGTATTTAGGAATAGAACTTATTACGGTACATCTTCTAAAGAGTTACATGAAATTACTAATGGAGACATACTAGACCTAATAGGTATTAAGTTCGCCACCAGAGGTAATAGTGGTAATGCTAATCCAACTGGGTTAGAATATGTATACGTAGCCTACCCTGCTGTTTTAGGATCTTGTAGTTCATTTACTATGAACGGATTAGGATCATCAGCATGGCCTAAATTAACACGCAGTGTTACTAATAGTAGTGGATATGTTGAGACATATCGTATTTATCGAAGTGAACAAAAACAAGCAAGTGGACTTAGTTATGACATACATTAAACAATTTATAATAGTATTATTTTTATTAACAGCATTTAGTTATGCTGATGAACCATCAACAGGTATTATGTTAGGTAATACCGCTATACCTAATGGAGCATTTCCTTCACACGTAGGTAATAAAGGATATGGTGGATGGCACATCACCACTAATGAAGCATCTATACCTGAGTATCTTTTAACTGATGGTACTGCTGCTTACAACACACTTACTGATGAAATCAAAATCTATAATGGTGTGAGTTGGGATCTATTTACTTCTGGTGCAACTAATAGCGGTGGATCTGAGTTTACTGGTAGTTACACTAATCTTACGGATATACCTCCTTTTATGGATACCGATAGTAGAGATGATTTTGATGGATCTTTTACTAATTTAACTGATGTTCCCGTAGCATATAGTAATGAGTTCGATGGGTCTTTTAATAGTTTATCCGATGTCCCTGAAGCTCTAACTAATCTTTTTGATGGTTCCTATAATAGTTTAGATAGCATACCACAGCCACTAACAGATTTAGCTGGTGGTGAGGTTAATAATGTTATCGTACAAGGTGATAGTTACACCGTCATTACGGTTGGTGTGGAAGAGACCATACCTGGTCAATGTTATTCACTAGAAACTAGTGGGTGGCAGATAACTGATAGTACTAATACGTATGGTGGATTACTAGGTATCGCTATAGGTGAAAGTAGTGCTAACGGTATGATAATCGAAGGTGTTATTTCATCTAGAGACCTGATCCCTGGAACTAGTCTATATTTATGTATGACTAATAGTGGCGGGTTTACAACCACACAGCCTACTAATAGTGGTGAAATAATCAGGTATGTTGGTAGTGCCATAACTTATACTAAAATATATTTTAATCCATCTAGTATATATCTTGAAAACGAATAGCTTAAATCGAAGTACTATGTATGTGTTACGTAACACATACATAGTTTTAATAAACCAAAAGGATAAATTATGTATAAACATATAAAAAAATATTTAACACTACTATCCACTATG